>NZ_JBHYGR010000203.1:0-12605 GCF_042738155.1 Kitasatospora sp. NPDC059088
ATCTGGCGGTCGTGCTGCAGGATCTCGCGGGAGACGTTCAGCGACAGGTCGTGGGCGTCGACCACGCCCTTGACGAAGCGCAGGTAGTTCGGCATGAGCGCGTCGCAGTCGTCCATGATGAACACGCGCTTGACGTACAGCTGCACGCCCCGCCTGGTGTCGCGGGAGAACAGGTCGAACGGGGCGTGGGCGGGGATGAACAGCAGCGCCTCGTACTCGAAGGTGCCCTCGGCGCGCATGTGGACGGTCTCGGCCGGGGGCTGCCAGTCGTGGCTGATCTGCTGGTAGAACTCGTGGTACTCGGCCTCGGTCACCTCGCTGCGGGGGCGGGCCCACAGGGCCTTCATCGAGTTCAGCGTCTCGAACGCGTCGGCGGGTTCGGCGCCGTCCACGGTCTCGGCCTCGGTCTCGGTCTCGGCACCGTCCGCGGCGGCGTCCGCGGCGGCGTCCGCGGCGGCGGGTTCGGCGGCCATGCGGATGGGCCAGCGGATGAAGTCCGAGTACTGCTTGACGATCTGGCGGATCTTCCACCCCGCCAGGTAGTCGCCGAGGCCGTCCTCGCCGTCGGCCGGCTTGAGGTGCAGCGTCACCGAGGTGCCCGCCGGCAGGCCGTCGGCCGGCGCGATCGTGTAGGTGCCCTCGCCGTCGGACTCCCACGCGGTGCCCTGCTCGGTGCCGGCCCGGCGGGTGTGCAGGGTGACCTTGTCGGCGACCATGAACGCCGAGTAGAAGCCGACGCCGAACTGGCCGATCAGGTTCTGGGCCGCCTCCGCGTCCTTGGCCTCCTTGATCCTGGCCAGCAGGCCGGCGGTGCCGGACTTCGCGATGGTGCCGATCAGGTCGACGACGTCCTCGCGGGTCATGCCGATGCCGTTGTCCCGCACCGTCAGGGTCCGGGCCTGCCGGTCGACCTCCAGGGTGATGTGCAGGTCGGAGGTGTCGGCCGCGAGGTCGGTGTCGGTGAGGGATTCCAGACGGAGCTTGTCGAGGGCGTCGGAGGCGTTGGAGATCAGCTCGCGCAGGAAGATGTCCTTGTTCGAGTAGATCGAGTGGATCACCAGCTGCAGCAGCTGGCGGGTCTCCGCCTGGAACTCGAGCGTCTCGGTCGGGCTGGCCACGAGGGGTCTCTCCTTCATGTTCGTACGCGTGTGGTGACCGGCCAAGGATACGGAGGACCTCGCACGGCCCACCTGCCGTTTCCGGCACATCGACAGTCAAATGACCGATGCCACGGGTGAGCCGCTCCGAGAACAGTGGGGGCACGGCCCGAGCGGACAGCTCGGATCGCATGCTCGGAAACGCTCATCGAATGCTTGGAGCCACCCCATGAAGTCTCTGTCGGGCAAGCTGCCCAAGACGGTCGCCGTCCTCGGCCTCGCCGTGTCCGCGCTGACCGCCGTCGCGGCCACTCCGGCCTCGGCGGGCACCGCCGCCACCGCGGGCTGCACCCGGCCGCTGCGTTTCTACGACGTCGAGGTCCAGGTGGACAACTGCTCGGACGGCTGGGTCTGGATGTCCACCGGCACCCGCTTCAACGGGGCCAGCGCCTTCGTGAAGACCGCCTCCGGCGAGGTCCACGAGTTCCAGCTGGCGAAGAACCAGGCCAGCGCGATCAAGTACCACACCCGTCTCACCAGCGTCTACGTCTGCGGCAACGACTCCGTCGGCTGGTTCCCCCCGGTCCCCTTCCGTCGCTGCTCGTCGCAGGTCGGCCTGTGACGACGTCGCCCGGGTGACAGCCGTCGCCCCGGTGACACCGGAGCGGTCCGCCCACGGAAGGGGCGGGCCGCTCCTCGGCCTTCCCGCGCGGCGCCGGCCCGGGTTCAGCCGCGCTGCACGGTGACGCGGTCCACGGCCGTGCCGTCCTCGGTGACGGACCGCACCTCCATCCGGGCCGGCGCGCCGCCCACGGCGGGCGTCACGTCGACCGCCACCAGGCAGTAGCCGGTGTAACGGACCCTGGACCAGGTGACCTTGACGGTCTGCTCGTGGCCGCTCCGGTCGGAGACCACCATCGGGACCGGGGCGTCGTTCCTGGTCTCGTGCCCGAGGTAGGTGTCGGAGGCCGGGAACTTGTAGAGCCCGCCGCCACCGCCGCCCGCGACGACGTAGGTGGTGCCGTCCTTCACCGGGTTGACGGTGTCGCCGGAGGCGGCCTTGCGGGTGGCCTTGCCCGCGCGGATCGGGTCGGTCCGCTCGTAGACGTGGTTGTGGCCGCTGAGCACCAGGTCCACCTGGTACTTGTCGAACAGCGGGGCCCAGTCCTGCTGCGCGCCGAGTTCGGCCCCGTTGTCGTGGCAGGTGGAGTACGTGCACTGGTGCAGGTAGACGACGATGAAGTCGATGCCGGGGTCGGCGCGCAGGGCGGCGAGCCGGGCCTCCAGCCACTTCTTCTGCCGGCCCTTGGTGTGGTCGAGGTTGGCGGGGGTGTTGAAGCAGACGTCGTTGCCGTCGAGGCTGACCAGGCCGACGTTCTGGTAGCGCCAGGAGTAGATGCCCGTCGACTGGTCCCAGGCGTTGTCGGGCATCGTGAACCGGGCGCGGACGCCGCCGTAGCCGTCGCCGCCGTACCAGGGCTCCATCTCGTGGTTGCCGACCGCCACCATCCAGGGGGTCCGGGCGGCGACGGGGTCGTTCTGCACGAAGAAGGAGTCCCACAGGCGGGCGTCGTACGCGTCGTCGGTCTTGCCGCTGCCGCCGCTGTTGGCGTACGAGAGGTCGCCCATGTGGAGGTGGAAGGCGGGGTCGAGGCCGGCGATCAGGTGGGCGGTGGCGGCGGCGTTGTAGCCGATGCCCTGGTCGCCGAAGGCCGTGAAGGTGAAGCCGGCGCCGCGTCCGGGGGCGGGTGCGGTGCGGAAGCTCGCCACGTCGCCGAGCCGGCCGGCCGGGTCGTGGCCCTGGTGGCCGACGGCGTAGTAGTAGGTGGTGTCCGGGACCAGCTGGTCCACCCGCGCGTGCAGGTAGTACTGGGTGACGGTGGTGGGTTTGACCAGCGGCTGGTCCTCGACCGGGTGCTGCCAGGCGAGTTTGCTGACCAGGGTGCGGACCTCGGCGGGGACCGGCGCGCCGAGGTCGCCGGGCTGCAGGCCGATCCGGACGAAGGGGGCGGTCACCGCGTCCGGCACCTGCCAGGAGACGACGACCTGGCGGGACGGGTCGGCCCCGTAGGCGAGGTGCCGGCCGAAGGGCCGCAGCGCGGACCCGGCGGTGCGCTCGCCGCGGGGCGACGGCAGGGTGGGGGTGTCGAGGACGGGGGTGTCGAGGACGGTGGGGTGCGGGGCGGCGGCCCGGGCGGCGCCGGGCAGCAGGAGGCCGCCGGTGAAGGCCGCTCCGCCCGCCGCGCCGACGCGCAGGAGGGAGCGCCGGGAGTACCGGGGGTGCCGTGGTGTCTCGGACATGACATCAAGTTAGGAAACTTCCCTAACATCTGACAAGAGGACGGACGACACCGGAGTCGGGCTCAGGGCGGGCGCGGGCCCAGGGCGCGGGCTCAGGACGCGGGCTCAGGACGCGGGCTCAGGACGCGGCGCTGTCGTTCAGGTGGTCGAGGGCGTGGGCGATGAGGGGCTCGTGCCGGTGGACGGTGAGCTTGTCGCGGTAGCCACGGGCCAGGCCCGGCGCAAGCACGCCGGTGAGGTCGAGGGCGCGGTGCGCCAGTGCGGCGGCGACGTCGAGTTCCCCGAGGGCCAGGTGGGTGTCGACCGCGTACAGCAGGAACAGCGCGGTGTGCGGGTGGTGGGCGGTGTCCTGCGGCAGGAGCAGGGTGTCGGCGAAGGCCCGGAAGTACGGTGCGGCCCCGCGGGGTCTGCCCAGGTACCACAGCACGCCGCCCCGGGTGATCGACAGGCGCTGGTGGATGCCGGGGTCGAGCGAGGGGTCGGCGGGCGCGTCCGCCATGCACTGCCCGGCGTGGTCCAGTGCGGCCTCGGCCGCGCTCGCGTGGCCGAGTTGGGCCGTCGCGGTGGCGTCGAAGCAGTGCAGCGTCGCCTCCGCCGCCGGGCTGCGGGGGCCGGCGGCGCGGGCGGCGCGGATGAGGGTGACGGCGCCCTCCGCCGCACCGGCGACCAGCTGGTGGAGGGTCAGCTGCGACATGGCCCGCGCGGCGAGCGCCGGCTCACCGGCCGCGGCGGCGGCCCGGACCGCGGCGAGGCCGTGCCGCTCGGCCCGCGCGTCCTCGCCGAGGGCGAGGCTGAACCACCCGCAGAGCAAGGACGTGCGGGCGGCCAGCGCGAACAGGCGCCGCACCGACGGGTGTGCCGACGACAGGTGTGCCGACGACGGGTCCGACGCCGGTGCGCCGGGGTGCCCGGCGCGGGTGAGCAGGGAGACGACCAGGCGGTGCTCGGCGTGCGCCGCCGCGTACAGGACGGCGGGCGACAGCCCGGTGGCGTTCTCGTGGCCCTCCAGGGCGCCGGTGCGCGCCTCGATCCCCGCGACACGGCCGGTCAGCGCCCCGAGGTCCGCCCCCGGCGCCGCCTCCACCGCCCGGTTCAGGCGCAGGCGCTCCAGCGCACCGCGCAGCTGGCCCGTCAGTGCCGCGCCGCTCAGGACCGGTGCCGGCGCCCGGGCCGGGGTCTCCTCGGGCGGCAGCGCCGTACCGGCCAGGACGGTCACGGCGCCCTCGTCGGTGTGGGGCTGTTCCAGCAGGGCCGCGTCCCGGGTGGCGAGGTGCGCCCAGAACGGCCAGCCCAGACGGCGGACCTCCCAGGCCGCCACGCCGTGCAGGTGCGCCATCGCCAGCTGCGCGGTGAACTCGGGGGCGATCCGCCCCGACTCCCAGCGGGACACCTTCTCCCGGCGGGCGGCCATCCGCCCCAGGCCGAGCTCGTCGTGGGTGCGGGCGACGAGGCGGGCGTACTCGGGCTGCGACAGGCCCAGCGCCGCCCGCAGCGAGGTGAGGGGATGCGTCATGGGATGTCCTGGTCCTGCCGTGCTCGGGGGGAAGGGCCAGATCGTACGAACGCCCCGCGACACGGGCCAAGCGAGGAGGCACACCGGGGCACACCGGGACCGCTGGGACCGCTGGGACCAGCCGGGACCAGCCGGGACCAGCCGGGATCAGCGCCCTTCCGGGCGGGGGGTGCGGAAGACACGGGCCAGGTGGGCGGTCAGGCCCTCGGCCGTGGGCGGGTACAGGCGGGTGCCCAGGTAGCCGTCCGGGCGGACGACGAACGCCGTCGGGCCCGCCTGGGTGGCGTAGGCGCGGGCGAACTCGCCGCGGGTGTCGCGGTACACCGGGAGCCGCGTCCCGCCGGCGGGCGGCCGTGCGCCGTCGGCGAGGATCACGTAGGAGGTGAGCTGATGACCAGTCAGTTCGGTTGCGAGGGAGGCGAGTTCGTCGAATCCTCCGGTCGACTCCCGGTCGGTGCCGTACAGCAGCAGCACGTGTTCGCCGCCCCGCAGCACGTCGTACAGGCGCTGCGGGTAGGTGGCGATCTCGCCGGTCAGGCCGGTGCAGTCGGGGGCCCGGTCGCCGGGGCGGGGGGCGGGCCCGGCACCGCTGTCGCCGTCGGCGCCGTCGGCGTCCGGGGGGCCGACGATCGGGCTGTCGCGGTAGCCGACGAGCAGTTGGGCCTCGCGCAGCAGCAGGGTCGCCGGGTCCTCCGGGTCGGCCTGGACGCCTTCGGCGGCGTGCCGGACGGTGCGGCCGACCACCTCCTCGCCGACCGGGCGGCGCTCGGCGTCGTAGCTCGCGAGGAGGCCCGGGCGGGCGGTGCCGCCGATCGTGAGGGCGAGCTTCCAGGCGAGGTTGTAGGCGTCCTGGATGCCGGTGTTCATGCCCTGCGCGCCGGTGGGCGGGTGGATGTGCGCGGCGTCCCCGGCGACCAGGACCCGGCCGTCCCCGTACCGGTCCACCAGCCGGTGGCTGATCCGGAAGACCGAGGACCAGCGCAGGGCCGAGGCGGTGGCCGGCCGCGGCGAGAGCCGGTCCAGGGCCGTCTGGACGTCGGACAGCGCCGGGCCCCGGCCGCCCTCCAGGCCGTGCGCGACGCCGGAAGCGGCAGGCGCGGCTGATTCGGCCGGGACGGCAGGCGCGGCCGAAGCGGCCGGTGCGGCCGACAGCTCGGGTGGCACCAGCATCGACATCCGGTAGCGGCCCCGGCCGGGCAGCGGGATGCAGACCAGCAGGTCGTCGACGCGGCCGTCCTCGCCCCGGTGCAGGGCGCGCACGCCGTAGCCGGGCGGCAGGTCCCAGTCGACCTCGACGTCGGCGAGCATGTACTCCTCCGGGAACGCCCCGCCCCGGAAGCCGAGCCCGAGCCCCTTGCGGACGGTGCTGTGCGCACCGTCGCAGCCGATCAGGTACCGGGAGCGGACCTCCTCCTCCCCCGCCGCGGTGACCAGGCGGCTGGTGACGCCGTCGTCGTCCTGGGTGAACGACACCAGTTCGCTGCGGCGCTCGATCCGGCCGCCGAGGCGGATCAGGTGCTCCTCCAGGATCCGCTCGGTCTCGTACTGGGGCAGCGCCGCGAAGCCGTACGGCACCTCGGGCGGCAGCGCCAGGTCGGTCCTCGGCTGCTCGGTGCCGTTCACGTAGCGCAGTTGCCCGCGCATCGGGACGGCGGCGTCGAGCGCGGCGCGCACCAGTCCCATCCGGTCCCAGATCTCCAGCGTGCGCGGCTGGACACCGACCGCCTTCGCGAACGGCAGCCGCTGCGGCAGCCGTTCGACGAGCCGGCAGCCGATCCCCCGCCTGCGCAGTTCCACGGCGGCGGTCAGGCCGACCGGTCCGGCGCCCACGACGAGTACGTCCACTGGAAACCTCCCGGCTGCGTCCCCGGTGCGTCCCCCTGGTCCACCTCCCAGGGTGGCGGGCCGGGCGGGTGACGGCGACCGCGCCGCAGCCCCGGCACCGGTGCCGGTCTCAGCACCTGGTCTCGGCCCCGGCCCGCCGGCCCTGGGCGCTCAGCCAGCGGCGGACGGCGAAGCGCAGCCGGCCGGGGGTGGGGCGGCCGGCGACGACCGCTTCGAAACGGCGGTGGTCACGGGCCGCCCGGAGCACCGCGAGGTCGTGGGTGCCGGGGGCGGGCGGGGCCGGTTCGGCGTGCTGGGCGGCTCGGTAGCTGTCCAGGAGGTGCTGGTGCAGTGCGTTCATGCGCCCACCGTGCACCCCGGCCGCCCCGCCGGTCCCGCCGATTGACGACCCCCGTCAAATGACGTGGTCAGCGGGCCGGGCACCATGGTGGGGTGAGCGTGACCATCGACATCACCGGACTGCCGCACGAGCGGATCGCCTTCCACCCCTCGCCGCTGGCCGAGCTCGGCAACGCGCTGCACGCGCTCGCCGAGCCCGCCCACCACCCCCGGCTGCACGCGTGGACGACGGCGACCTCCGGCACGCTCGAACCGGAACTGGCCGGCCGGATGCTGGAGGCCGACTTCATGTGGCGCTCCACGCGCTCCGACTTCCTGATCCCCGCCTGCCCCCGGCAGACCCTCGCCGAGGAGCTGGACGACCTCGACCGGATGCCGGACGAGAGGTTCGTCGGGGCGGCCCTGGAGATCTCCTGCAGCACCAACCACTACCCCAAGGGGCTGCCCTCGCCCCTGACCGACGCGTGGTCGCGGCGCCGCTCGCTCGACCTGGCGGCGGCCCGCGGCCCGCACCAGGCGGCGTTCGTCGAACGGATGCTCAACGACCCCACCGGGACCCGGGCGTGGATCCGGCGCCTCCTGGAGGACTGCGACCGGGCGTTCTTCGCCGACACCTGGCGCCGGGTCCGCGTCCAGCTCACCGCCGACGCCCAGCAGAAGACCGACCTGCTGCGCCGCAAGGGCCTGGCGGAGGCCCTCACGGCGGCGTCGCCGGCGCTGAGCCTGGAGGAGGACGAGCACGGCAGCCGCATCGTCGTCGACAAACTCGTGCACGGGCGCACCGACGCCCGCGACACCGCCGTCACCCTGCTGCCCAGCGTCTTCGGCTGGCCGCACCTGTTCACCCTGTACGGGCCGGGCTGGCAGCCGGTGATCCAGTACCCGGCCGCGGCCCACGAGATCGGCGGCGCCGAGCCCGTGGAGACGGTCAAGCTGCGCCTGGACGCGCTGACCCACCCGATGCGGATGAACCTGTGCCGCAACCTGGCGCGCGCCGCGTACTCGACGAACGAGCTGGCCGACGCGTACGGGCTCACCGCCCCCGAGATCTCCCGCCACCTCGCCGTCCTGCGGAAGGCCGGGCTCCTCGTCACCCGGCGCCGGGGCCGCTACGTCCTGCACCAGCTCGACATCTCCGTCGTGGCCCGGATCGGCAGCGACTTCCTGGAGTCGGTGCTGCGCTGAGGCCCGCCCGGCGAACTGCTCGGCGGTACGCGCAGAGTGCGCGGATCGAACGCGCGCGGGCTGTCAGCCCGTCGGGCCCGTGGCCGCGCGGGCCCGGAGGGCGTCGACGGCGAGGCGGGCGGCGGTGCCGATGGCGGCGTCGGCGGCGGGCAGGGTGATGGTGGTGGCCGCGGCGCGGGTGAAGACGGCGAGGGCGTAGCGGCCGCCGTCGGGGTACTCGACGACGCCGACCTCGTGGCGCAGCGTGGGGAGGGTGCCGGTCTTGCCGTGGACGCGGACGTCGTCGTAGGGGAAGCCGGAGGCCAGGCGGTGCGGCCAGACCTGGAGGCCGAGGAGGCGGCGCAGGGCGGCGCCGTGGTCGCCGGGGCAGGCGTCGCCGTGCCAGAGGGCGGCGAGCAGGGTGGTCATGTCGCGGGGGGTGCTGTGGTTGGTGAAGGCGGGGTCGAGGACTCTGAGGCGGGCGACGACGGCGGGGTCGACCGGGGAGTCCGGGCCGGTGTCCTCGGCGAGGGCGGCGCTGAGGTCGCGGAGTGTGTGGACGGCGACGGTGCGGGTGAGGCCGAGGTCGGCCATGGTGCGGTTGACGGCGTCGAGGCCGATCTCGTCCCACAGGGTGTCGGCGGCGGTGTTGTCGCTGACGGCGGCGGTGAGGTAGGCGAGGTCGCGCAGGGAGAGGCGGGCGGGGTCGAGCATGGCGGCGAGGCCGGTGCCGCCGGGGGTGCGGCCGGTGGCGGGGATCTCGACCTGTCGGGTGAGGTCGATCCGTCCGGCGGCGGCCTCGCGGTAGAGCGTCACGAGGAGGCAGAGCTTGTGGACGCTGGCGGTGCTGACGGCGGTGTCGGCGCCGAGGCCGATCTCGGCGCCGGTGTCGAGGTCGCGTGCGTGCAGCCGGCCGGTGACGCCGGCGTCGGCGAAGGCGGCGGTGATGCGGGTGCGCGCGGCGCGGCTGTGCGGGGTCCGGTCGGCGGCTGATCCGACGGCGGCCGTACGGTCGGCGGTCGGGCGCTCGGCTCCGGTGCGGTCGCTGGTCACAGCGGGAACTCCATTGCGGGCCGGGGGTAGAGCGGGCGGTGGGGCGGTGGGGGCAGCAGGCCGCCCGGTCCGGTCAGCGCCTCGTGGGCGGTGTGGGCGAACAGGCGGACGGCGGGCCCGCCCCGCCCGGCCGGCCAGGCCGTGGAGGTCCGCCAGGCCAGCGGGGTGCCGGTGAGCGGACGCCAGACTGTACCCGGTGGCGGCGCGGTGCGCGGCACCAGGGCGATGGCGCTGCCGGTGAGCACGAGCGCGCCCGCGACGTCGGGCCCCGGCGGGTCGACGACGGCCTCGGGGGTGCAGCCGTGCCTGGTCAGGGTGGTGAGCACCTCGTCGTACAGGGCCGGGGCGGTGGCGCGCGGGAAGAGCACCAGGCGCAGACCGGTGAGGTCGGCCACCGCGAGCTCCGGGCGGTCGGCGTACGGGCTGCGGTCGGCGAGCAGGACGCCGAGCGGCTGGTGCAGGACGGGGCCGAAGGCCAGTCCGTCGGCCGGGCAGGGGTGGCGCACGACGGCGACGTCGACGGTGTGCTGGGCGAGTTCGCGCACCACGGCCGTGACGGGCACCTCGCGCAGTTCGAGCCGGGTGCCCGGGGAGGCGGCCTCGAAGCCGGTGAGCAGCGCGGCGAGGGTGGCCGGCCCGAGGTCGGGCGGGACGGCCGCGCGCAGGGTGCCGGCCCGTCCGCTGCGCAGGTCGGCGGCGGCGGCCAGGAGGCGGGCGGCGCTGTCCAGGGTCTCCTCGGCCTCGGCGAGCAGCAGCCGGCCCGCCGGGGTGAGGTCGACGCCGCGCGGGCCGCGGTCGAAGAGGGTGACGCCGAGTTCGCGTTCGAGGCGCTGGATCCGCTGGGAGAGCGAGGGCTGGGCGATCCGCAGGCGCTCGGCGGCGCGGCCGAAGTGCCGTTCCTCGGCGACGGCGCGGAAGTGGCGGAGGTGCCCCAGCAGGTCCATGGCCAGCCATCATAGGTGTTTTCTTATCGTCCTCTTCATGATTGCGGTCTTGGACTGGAGGGTCGGCGGCCTGGTTGGCTGAGCGCGACGGCGCGACCGCATCGGCGCGGCCGTGACGGTACGAACCACCTGGGAGACCACTGATGACGTCCGACCTCCACCGCCCCCGCCGCCACCGTCCCCGCGTCGCGCTGCCCGCCGCGGCCCTGCTGGTGGCCGCGCTGGTCGGCGGGTGCGGCGGGGCGGGCGGCGCCTCGACGGCCTCCGGTACGGCGGCCTCCGCCGTGACGGCGGTACCGGTGGCCGGGGCGGCCCCGGCCGATGCGGCGGAGGCCTCCTTCGCGGCGCTGGAGCAGCGCTTCGGCGCCCGGCTCGGCGTGTTCGCGGTGGACACCGGCAGCGGCCGGGAGGTCGCCCACCGGGCCGACGAGCGGTTCGCGTACGCGTCCACGATCAAGTCGCTGGCCGCCGGGGCGCTGCTGCGGACGGCGTCCGACGCGGACCTGGACAAGGTCGTGTCCTACCGTCAGGAGGACGTGCTGGAGTGGGCGCCGGTCGCCTCGCAGCACGTGGCCACCGGCATGAAGCTGCGGGACCTGGCCTCCGCCTCCATCCAGTACAGCGACAACACGGCGGCCAACCTGGTCGTCGCCGAACTCGGCGGCCCGGCGGCCGTCCAGAAGTCCCTGCGGGACCTGGGCGACTCGACCACCAGCGTCGACCGCACCGAGCCCACCCTGAACGAGGCCACCCCGGGCGACACCCGCGACACCAGCACGCCGCGGGTGTTCGCCGGCGACCTGCGCCGTTACGTGCTCGGCGACCTCCTCCCGCAGGACCGGCGCGCTCTGCTGACGGACTGGCTGGTCGGCAACACGACCGGCGGCCCGTACGTCCGCGCGGGGGTGCCCGCCGACTGGCGGATCGGCGACAAGACCGGCAACGCGGGCTACGGCACCCGCAACGACGCCGCGGTGGCGTGGCCGTCGGGCGGGCGCGCCCCGATCGTGATCGTCGTCCTGTCCGACCGCGGCAAGGCGGGCGCCAAGTCCGACGACGCCCTGCTCGCCGAGGCGACGAAGACCGTCGTCAACACCCTCGGCTGACGTGCGCAGGAACGTCCCTTCCCGACCGACCAGGAGCCCGACCGCGATGATCCGCCCCACCCGCCGCGCCGCGACGGAGGCCGACTACACCCGGCGCCGGCTCGCCCAGCTCGCCGTCCTCGGTATCGCCGCCGGGGCCGCGCCGGCCGCCCTGCCGGGCCCGGCCTCGGCCGCCACCGGAACGTCGGCGAAGGCACCGTCCGGCCCGCGCCCTGCGGCGAAGGCGCCGTCCGCCGCCTGCGCGCACGACGAGCGGGCGCGCCGCCTGGCCGGTGACGACCCCGTGCTGCGGGCCCTGGTGACGGCGCTGACACCCGGCTCCGCCCTCCCCCAGCTGCCCGCGCCCCCGCCCGTCAGACTGTTCGACAACCTCGTGCTGCTGAGCGCGGGCTGGGTCTCGGCGATGGCGGTGCTGACGGACGACGGCATCGTGCTGATCGACGCGCTCACCTCGCCCGCCGACGCCGAGGATCTCATCGTCCCCGGGCTGCGGGCCGTCGGCGCCGACCCGACGGCGATCCGGCACATCGTCGTGACCCACGGCCACCCGGACCACTTCGGCGGCGCGCAGACCCTCGCCGACCGCTACGGCGCCCGGGTGCACATGTCCGCGGCCGACTGGGACCTCCTGGCCCGCACCCGCCCTGCCGACGCCCCCGCCCGCGACCTCGACATCGCGGACGGCGCGCAGCTCACCCTCGGCGGCACGACGATCGAACTGCACCACACCCCGGGCCACACCCCCGGCACCGTCTCCCCGGTCATCCCGGTCCGGGCGGGGCGCCGGCACCACAGCGCGATGCTGTGGGGCGGTCTCAAGCCGCCCTCGACGGTCGCCGAGCTGCGCACCTTCCTCGCCTCCGTCCACTCCTTCCGGGCCGTCATGCGCCGGGCGAACGTGGAGGTCGAGCTCTCCAACCACCCGAACGACCACGGCCTGGAACGGGCCGAGCAGCTGCGGCACCAGCCGCCCGGGGCCGCCAACCCCTTCCTGCTCGGCGGCCCCCGCACCCAGCGGTACATGGCGGTCATGGACGCGATGCTGCGCGGCCGCATCGCCGAGAAGGAGGAGGCCGTCGGGGCGGCGGAGGCGGCCGGGACGGCGGAGGGGGTCGTCGGGGCGGCGGTGGCCCACGGCTGTTGTTAGCCGGCTAGGGCCTGTCCGGCGGATCTTGGCAGATCAGCGCGCGGCGTTGGGCGCCCGGCTGGGCGTGCGCCCGAGTCGGCCTCGTACTGGACGTAC
>NZ_JBHYGR010000204.1:0-12522 GCF_042738155.1 Kitasatospora sp. NPDC059088
GCACCCACACGACGGCACGAGCATGCCTACCGACAGACGGCCACATACCTCACCTGGGAAAACGTGACCCTACCTTCGGTTTGGGAATCGCTTCTTAACGGCCCAAGGCGTGTTCGAGCTGCTTCTTGTTCATCTTCGAGCGGCCGTGGATGCCTCGCTGCTTGGCTTCGTTGTACAGCTGCTCCTTCGTGGGGCCCGTGGAGCCGCTGTACGAGTGCAGCCCGCCGCGCCGGGCGGAGGACATGTCCTTGACCGAGCTGCGGCTGGCGGTCTTCGACTCGCCGTGCCGGGCGCGTTCCTTGTTCACCGTGCGGGCGGCGATCTCCTCGGCGCGCTTGTTGCTCTCACCGCGCTCCAGTGCGCTTCCTTGATGTGCTCGTACTGCCGCTCCCGCTTCGGGCTTGAACCGCGAGGCATGGTCACACACTCCTGTCCGATCGCTGCGGGGCGCCTGTTTCCCGCATCTGTGAGAGGAATCCGAGGTGCTGGCGGCGAGCCGACCGGCTTGCGCCCGTGCGGCCGCGTGTCCGCAGGACCAGTGACGGGCTCGCGCGGCCTGCTGCTGCCGACCGCGTCCGCGGCCCGGGCGCGGCGCTGCTGCAGGCGTTCCGCAGCCGGATCTCGTGCAGGCGCTCGCCGCGTGCGGACCTGACGGCCACTTCGCTGGTGTGGGGCAGCTGGCGCGCCAGGGCGGCCCGGACGGCGTCACGGGGTCGAGGCAGACGACCTTGGTGGCGTTGCGGAGATCGTCGGGGCCGATTTCGGTGAAGGTGGCGAACTACCGTGCGGGAGGGTCCCGCGTCCGCTCCGGCCCCGGTGATCACGACGGTGGGGGAAGCAGGTTCCACAGGTTCCATGGTGCTCCGGGTTTCCCGGATTCGGCGTGGCAAACAGACGGGGGGCGGGTGCTGGGCCGTAGCGTCGGAGCGCGGGTCCAGCGTGAGGAGGTGGTGTGGTTGATGCCGGCGGCGGAACTGTTCGACGTTGATGGCACGCAGCTCGACACCGGCGCCGACAAGGCGGTCGGACGGACCGAGGAGCTCGCGTGGGTCGGCCACGCCGCGCCGCGGGCCCGCATCCGCAAGGCGATCGGCACAAGCGGCGGTCGGCTCCTGGACCACCACCTTCTGGGTGGGACCGCGATCACGCTGAGAACGCTGGCCTGTTCGTCTGCCTCGGCGACAGCGCGCGCGGTGGCCTGGCCGGGTTCGCGGCCGGCGGCCGGTAGGTAGCGCCGAAGGTGGACGACAGCGGCAGCTACGCGGTCTCCGCGGAGTTCTACGACCTGCTGCAGGCCGAGACCGACCGGCGTCTGGCCGAGCGGCGTTTCACCGGGGCAGCCGGCCGCGCCCGGTACGCGATCGTGGATGTCGGGGCGGGCACCGGCATCGTCACCGAAGTCCTGCTGCGGGCTTCCAGCGTGCCTGTTCACGCCGTCGAACCGGCCCCGGCCATGCGCGCCGCCCTGCTGTCCCGTCTGGCCCACCTCGGCGCGGACCAGCGCGCCCGGGTCACCGTGCATCCCGACCCCCTCGCACAGGCGGGTCTGGCCGCTGTGGCGGATGTGGCGGTCGCCTCGAACGTGATCGCCAGCTTGGACCCCGCCACCAGACGCGCCGTCTGGAAGGCGATCTCAACAGCCCTGGTGCCCGGGGGCCTGCTCCTGTTCGACCCGCCCCCGGCCGGCCGCCCGACGGGTGCGAGTCGGTGGCCCGGCTCGGGCCGGTGCGGGTGGGCCCGGACCTGTACAGCGCCGACGTCACCCGTCGGCCGGACTGCGGCATCGTGCGCACGGTCTTCACCTACCGCGTCGAACGCGACGGCGACGTGCTGCGCCAGGTACGGGAGGCGTTCGACCTGTGGCCCACCCCGCCCGAACAACTGGCCGAGGAACTGCACGCCGTAGGACTGCACCTTGTGCAGGCCCCCAGCGCGGACCTGATGGCCGCACGCTGCGCCGCCGAGTAACACCGACCCGCACGTGTCGACCTGCAGACGCGGGTGCCCTGCATACCGGACCCCGGCGCGTGGCTCAGCGGCGGAGGGCGGGCAGGACCAGCTCGCGATAGGCGTCGAAGAAGATCGCCTGGTCCGGGCCGATCTGTCCGACGTACACCTCGTCGAACCCGGCCCTCACATAGGCGCGCACCGTCTCCACGTGCTCCTCCGCCTCGTCGCCGCAGGTGACCGTCTCGGCGACCATCTCGGGGGTGACCAGCTCGCTGGCCTGCTCGAAGTGCGCCGGTGTTGGCAGCACCTGGGCGAGCTCGCCGGGCAGCAGCTCGGTCGGCCACAGCCGGTGCACCGCCTCGACCGCCGCCTCCCGGTTGCTGTTCCAACACACCTTCACCCCGCCGACCACCTTCTTGCCCGCGCCCCCGTTCTCCCGGAAGGCCCCCACCAGGTCCGCGTCCGAGGTCATGGTGACGAAGCCGTCCCCGATCCGGCCGGCCAGCTCGGCGGCCTTCGTCCCGAACGCGGACACGTAGATGGGCAGAGGCTGCGTGGGGGCGGTGTAGAGGCGGGCGTTGTTGACCGTGTAGTGCCGGCCCCGATGGCTGGTCACCTCGCGGGTGAACAGCCGACGCATCACCTCGACCGCCTCTTCCAGCATCTCGGCCCGCACGTCGAACGAGGGCCACGCGTCGCCGTGGATGTGCTCGTTCAG
This sequence comes from Kitasatospora sp. NPDC059088, assembly GCF_042738155.1. NCBI lineage: Bacteria > Bacillati > Actinomycetota > Actinomycetes > Kitasatosporales > Streptomycetaceae > Kitasatospora > Kitasatospora sp. NPDC059088. Next base: position 2,669 of record NZ_JBHYGR010000204.1, read on the forward strand.
CGCCTTCCCGGTGCCGACGCCGAGCGCGAACCGCCCACCGAGCAGGACGCTGGACGTGGCGGCGGCCTGCGCGGTCACCGCCGGGTGCAGCCGCACCGTCGGGCAGGTGACCAGCGTGGTGACCGGCAGGCCGACGGTCTGCGACAGCGCGCCGATCATCGACCACACGAAGGCGCTGTTGCCTTGCGCGTCGTTCCACGGGTGGAAGTGGTCGGAGATCGCCAACCTCGTGAACCCCGCCTCCTGCGCCCGGCGGGCCTGGTCGATCAGCTCCGTTGGGGTGAACTCCTCGCACGCCAGGAAGTAGCCGTACTCCGTCATCGACATCCGCTCCTTTCGAACGGTGCGCGTTGCGGGTTTGAGTAGTCCGATCACCACGCCAGGCCGGACGGCGCCGGGCGACAGCCACCCCGGCCGGAGACCAGGGGGTGGCGCACGGGGGTGCGAAGCTCGCGGGCGTCAGCGGTCGGGGAAGCGGTGCTGTTCGGTCAAGGCGACGAACTCGTCCCAGAACGCGGTGTCGGCTTCCTGGCCGTTGCCGCGGACCGCGACCCCGGCCACCTGCTCCGGTCGGCCACTTGCTGCGGCCTCGAACAGTGCCGCCCCCGAGCCCAGCACGGCAAGCGGTTTGCCATGCCGCAAGGCTTCACCGACGAACCGCACGGCGTCGGTATCGGCGGCGAGCACCACTGTGCCGTCCGGCAGCACCAGGGTGTCGTACAGCACCGAGGCGGTCGTCGCCAGCGCCCGGTCGACCGCCACGTCCTGGCCGTCGCGGCCGGACACTGTGCCGCCGTGGCCGGCGAGAGTCTCCACCGTCGCGCCCTCGGCGCCGAGGCGGTTCCGCGCCGCCTGGACCTGCTCGGCGTCCACGCCGTCCGCCACCAGGACGGCGATCTTGCGGGTGCGGATGCCGGTTGCGCGCTGGTTCTCCAGGCTCAGCGCAGGCGAGACCGGCACGCCGGCCGCGTTCGCCTCGCCGTCCGCGGGGGACGGCTGGGGCGCGGGTTCGCCGATGCGTCGGGCGACCTCCTCGGCCAGGCTCTGGTCCACCCGGGTCAGATTGGCCACCATCCGCTGCCGCACCGCCCGGTCGCCGACCTTGCCGAGCTCGAAGGAGAACGCGGCGGTGATGTGCTCGCGCTCCCAGTCGGCCATGCTGCGCCAGAACAGCGCGGCCTGGCTGTAGTGGTCGGCGAAGCTGGGGCTGCGGCGCCGGATCGCGGCGCCGTCGATGCGCTGCTGGTAGTGCTCGAAGACGCCCTCGGGCAGGCGTCCGCCGCCTGGGGTGAACGGGCAGCCGCCGCCCACCGAGTTCGGCGCGTAGCCGGTACCGGAGTGGATGGTGTGCTGGCCGTAGCCGTCGCGGTGGTTGGTGCGCACCTCGGCCAGTGGGCGGTTGACCGGCAGTTGGGAGAAGTTCGGGCCGCCCAGGCGGATCAGCTGGGTGTCCAGGTAGGAGAAGTTGCGGCCCTGCAGCAGCGGATCGTTGGTGAAGTCGATGCCCGGCACGATGTTGGCGGTGTGGAAGGCGACCTGTTCGGTCTCGGCGAAGAAGTTCTCCGGGTTGCGGTCCAGCACCATCCGGCCGACCGGCCGAACCGGCACCAGTTCTTCGGGGACGATCTTGGTCGGGTCGAGCAAGTCGAAGGGGTAGGCGAACTCGTCCTGTTCGGGGATCAGTTGTACGCCGAGTTCCCACTCCGGGAAGTCGCCGGCCTCGATGGCCGCCCACAGGTCGCGGTGGTGGAAGTCGGGGTCGCGTCCTGCGGTGATCTGCGCCTCGTCCCAGACCTGGGAGTAGGTGCCGAGCTTCGGCGTCCAGTGGAACTTGACGAAGGAGCCCTGGCCCTGGGCGTTCACCAGGCGGAAGGTGTGCACGCCGAAGCCCTGCATCATCCGGTAGCTGCGCGGGATCGCCCGGTCCGACATCACCCACATCAGCATGTGGGTGGACTCGGGCTGCAGCGAGCAGAAGTCCCAGAACGTGTCGTGCGCGGATGCGCCGGTGGGGATCTCGTTGTGCGGCTCCATCTTCACCGCGTGCACGAAGTCCGGGAATTTGACCGCGTCCTGGATGAAGAAGACCGGCATGTTGTTGCCGACCAGGTCGTAGTTGCCGTGCCGGGTGTAGAACTTCGTGGCGAAGCCGCGCACGTCGCGCACTGTGTCGGCCGAGCCGCGCGGGCCCTGGACGGTGGAGAAGCGCACGAACACCGGCGTGCGGCGCCCCGGCTCCTGGAGGAAGTCGGCGCAGGTGTACTCGGCCAGCGACTCGTACGGCTCGAAGAAGCCGTAGGCGCCGGCACCCCGGGCGTGCACCACCCGCTCGGGGATCCGCTCGTGGTCGAAGTGCGTGAGCTTCTCGCGCAGCTGGAAGTCCTCCAGAAGCGTCGGGCCGCGCTCGCCCACCGTCAGGGAGTTGTCGGTCTCGTCGACGCGCACACCCTGGTCGGTGGTGAGCGGCCCGTCCGCATCCACAGCCCGGGCGGCATCGAGCGCGGCGTCCTTGGCGTCCCGCCCGCCGCGCGCGGGCGGGCCGGGGTTGGGGGTCTCGGTGACCAGGGGCGCGTGAGGGCGCCCTTCGGGCGGTCCGGGATTGACGGTCATGCCGTGTGCTCCTTCCGAGTGGCCAGCCAGGGCTTGTCTGTGCATCACCTGGCGTTGGTCGGCTGCCCGACCATCTGAGTATCAAACCGAACAAATCCCTCCAGACAGGACTTTAGGTCGGTACGGGTTGTGGCGCCGTCGCAGGCAGCGCCGGCCGGCCGAACCCGGTCTGTCTTGTGGCGCCCGCCGGTCGCGGCAACTCGGGCGTGCGGACGGTGCGGCTTGCCGGGGCAGGCCGAGCGGTCGCCTCGGGGCTCCGGGCGGTGGACGGTCACCGATCCGTAGAGGAGGATCGTAGGCGGACAGCTTCCCGCGCGAGGAGGCCCTCTCATGTGCGCCCACCGCCAGACCCATCCGGCGGATACGTCGGCACCCGATGATCCGGTCCTGCGGAACACGACCGCGGGCCTGCCGGGAACGGCCATCCTCGTCCGCCTGGACGGCGAGGTCGATCAGGAAGAGCGCCACCGCCTGGAAGGCGCGCTCGCCGGCGCACTCGACGACGGCCCGCCACTCTTGGTCGTCGACCTGTCACGCCTCGTCCTCTGCGACTCCACCGGCCGCAACGTCCTGCTCGAGACGCGCCTGGACGCCCGCACCATCGGAACCGAGCTGGTGCTGGCCGCACCGCTCCCGCAGCCCCGGCGGCTGCTGGAGGTCACCGGCACCGCCGAGGTCCTCACCATCCGTGACACCCTGCGCGCCGCTCTCAGCGGCGACCGCTGCCCGCCCGCCGGATGAGGCCCGCCGTGGACATCGCCGAACGCTACGCCGTCACCCTGCCGGGCCCGCCCGGTGCGCACCGGCCTCCCGAGGTCGTCGTCGTCCACGCCACCGGCGAGCTCAGCGCCGCCGGAGCCCCGATCTATGCCGACGACACCGGCACGTTCCGGGTGGAGGTCCAAGCCGGAGTGGCCAAGCCGTTGGCCGCGGCCCCAGGTCCGAGCCGGCACACCTGCCTGCACGCCACCGCGCTGCCCTGACCGCGCCGTCCAGCGCCCGGGATCCCGTGCGGCCCAGCAACGCAGCAGCGTTCCTCCGTCGCCAACTGTCGCCCCCGCAGGCCCAGCCGCTCGGGCGGCGGAATCATGCGGGCCGGGCGGGGCAGACTCACAGTGAGAAGGTGATCGTCCATGGTTGCTCTGCTTCTGGTCCTGCTCGTCATCCTGCTGCTCTTCGGCGTCGGGTTCGCCGTCCATGTGCTCTGGTGGGTGGCGCTAGCCGTCCTGGTGCTGTGGATCCTCGGATTCTTCGTCCGCGGAACCTCCGGATCCGGCCGCTCCCGCTGGTACCGCTGGTGACCAACAGCGCACTTCCAACACAGCCCCCCTGCGGCGGACCATCTGGCAGGCCGGACTCACCAGGCCGGCTCGGCCGGCCAGGCCCCCTGGCCCTCACCAGGCGGGCGGTGCCGTCGGCCGCCCCGACGGGAAGGGCACGGGCAAGGAGGGCGCAGGCGGGCGGGGACGTAACGCGGGGACGTCGTTGAGTTACGGGCACACCCGCCCGCCCGGCCGGCCGGCCGAAGTGGCCGGGCGGCGTGAACAAGCCGATCAGAGGCCGGACACTGCACGGGATCATCGAACCGTCCGTCCAGGGCTGGGCACAGCTGGCCGACGGCTTCGGCATCGCCCTGATGCTCTCGGGTGTCATCGGTCCGGGACGCGAGATCCGCCAGAAGGTCGCAGGGCTGCGCACCTACACGGTTGTCGGCCTGGGTGCAGCCCCGTTCACGCTCATCAGCAAGTACGGGTTCACCGACGTGCTGCACTCCGGCACGGTGAGCGTGGATCCCTCGCGGATGGCAGCCCAGATCGTTTCCTGGCTCGGCTTCATCGGCGCGGGCGTGATCTTCGTCCAGCGCGGGTCGGTGTGCGGCCTGACGACCGCCGCGACCATCTGGCTCACCGCCGCCGTCGGCTCAGCGGCCGCCGCCGGCCTACCAGTGCTCGCCTGCCTTGCCACCGCCGCCTACTTCCTGCTTTCCTACGGCCTGCGGCCTATGGTGCTCCGGCTGCCCCAGCTCGTCGGGCACGGCGACCTGGATGCCCTCACTGAGCGGCTGGTGCACATCTTCGGCGTCCTGGCCTGCAGCTGCACGAGCCAGGCGGACGAATGACCTCGTACTCATGGCAGGTGCAAACGTCACGCACCCCCGGGGCGCCGGGAACCGGGGCCAGAGCCCCTGAGCGGGGTAACCGCCGCAAGATTGCCACCGGCGTCCGGGGCCGCGGATCGTGCTCGCCGCGGCCCGGTACTCACGGAGCCTGGGGGTCGGCTGCCGGCGGCTCGTCGTCCGTTCCGTCCTTCTCGTCATCGGCCTTGGCCCGGACGTCCTCGGGAGTCGGGGCCGTGATGTTGCGCTGCTCCGCGGACCGCTTCCGTGTCGCGTCGTCGGTCGGGGCGTCGTTCTCGTCCGAAGTGCTCATGGCCCCATGGTCTCCCGGCGGGGAGCGGATTCCTGGATCGACACCACGTGCAGGACCATCAGCCCCCTGGGCACAGCCAGGACGCCGGGCGCACACCGCCCTGCCGAAGGCGTCCCGCTCGCCGAGCCGGCCACCCGCCCGGGCAGGGCGTGATGCGGGTCCTTCCGTCGGACAGCGGCGGCCACCTACATCGGTCCGTCGCGAGCGGGGCAGCTCAGCTCAGCTCACGCGGCGCGAAAAACCGGCCCGCACCGGACCCGGGCGAGTACGCCCACGAGGAACCGACGCCGTGCCCACCGACCTGACACCCGTGGTAGCCGCCTCCACCCGTTGGCTCCTGGCCGCCTACCGCCGCCGGCCCGCGCGCTCAACCAGGCACTCGCCCGGGCCCGGACCCGGCAAGCCTCCGCCGCCGCCCTGCGCTGCCCCGCCACCTGCGCCCAGCGGCCCCCACCGGCTGGAACTGGCTCACCGGCTGCGACCCGCTGCCCGACGACACCGCCCGGCGGACCTGGGCGGAGGAGACCGTCGTTCAGCTGGGCCGCCTGTCTGCCGGCCGATCCTGCCTGGCCGTGCGTGCCCAGCAAGTCCGACGTCGTGTCGCCAGGGGCGTGTTGCCTCCCAGCTGATGTCACTTCTTTGACGACTCAGTATTTGTCATCGAGTGGATGACGTGCTAGAAAGGTGTCAGGTGAAGCGCACTGGCACCCAACAATCAAGTGGAGGTGTTTCGCGATGCTGATGCGCACTGACCCGTTCCGCGAGTTGGACCGGCTGACTCAGCAGTTCCTGAACACGACCGGCACCTGGTCGCGTCCCACGCCGATGCCGCTGGACGCCTACCGCGCCGGCGACGAGTACGTGATCTGCTTCGATCTGCCCGGGGTGGATCCGGAGGCGATCGACATCGACGTGGAACGGAACATGCTGACGGTCAAGGCCGAGCGCCGCCCGCGCCGCGATGGTGAGGGCGTGAAGTGGGAGCTCGCCGAGCGCCCGCTCGGCGTGTTCTCCCGCCAGGTCATGCTCTCCGACACCCTCGATCCGGAAGGGATCACCGCCGACTACGAGTCCGGCGTGCTGACCCTGAAGATCCCGGTCGCGGAGAAGGCCAAGCCCCGCAAGATCTCCATCAGCCACAGCGGGGACCGCAAGCAGATCCAGGCCTGACCGGCAGCACCCGGGCCGGGTTGCGTCGCGCGGTTCCCCCCGGCCGCGCGACGCAGCCCACGGCACCACCCCACAGGACATCCGCCCCGAGCCCGCCGGGCGTTGTGCAGGCCGAGCTGACAGCGAGGGCGCCATGCACGCTCCTCACACGGCTGATGCCGCCACCGTGACCGCCTGTGGCGACATCGACCTTGCCACTGCCCCCGAACTTCGCCGAAGCCTCGTCGCCGCGCTGCACGCGCACCGGGACGTGGTGCTCGACCTGTCCCAGGTCACGTTCATGAACTGCGCGGGGCTGGCAGCCCTGGTCCACGCCCGCAACCTGGCCGACCGCCTGGGCGCGCACCTGGTCCTGCGCGGGGTCGGGCGAGACCTCAAGAGGCTGTTCCGACTCACCAGCCTGCACCGGCACCTGCTCCCCGGGTCCTGCCCCCCGGTGCCGCCGCGGAAGGGAGACACGACGTGACCCTGCGATGGGAAGCCTTCCTCGAAGCCGTCCGCGGGCGCGGCAAGTACGACACCGCGGTGGAGGCCGAACGGGCGGCGCGCGTCGTGCTCGCCCTGCTCGGCGCCCACCTCGTGGGCCAGATCCGTGCCCAGCTCGCCGCCCGTCTGCCCGAACACCTGGCCCTGATCCTGCTCAACCCGCTGCAGGCCACCGAACCGCTGGCCCCTGAACGGTTCGTGCGCGCCACCGCCGCCTGGATCGAGGGCGCCAGCGAGACCACGGCCCTGTGGGACATCGGCGCCGTCCTGTCCACGGTCGCCGACGCCGCCGGCGAGGACCTCCTGCGGCGCATCCTGTTCCAACTGCCCCCCGGCTACGACATCCTCTTCGGCCGCCCCCAGGACCACACCCCTTGACCGACCGCTCCCGCACCGCACCCGGAAGGCCCGCCATGAACCGGCACCACCGCCTCCTTGCGCAGCTGCGCGAACTCGGCGGCTACACCACCGACCAGGAAGCCGAGCACGTTCTGGACACCGTCGTGGCCATACTCGGCGCCCAGCTCGCGGGCGAGGAACGCTGCGCCCTCGCCGCCGCCTTGCCCGAACGCGCCCGTGCCGTGTTCGTGGCCCCGATCCCGCTCGACCGACCGGTCGGCGCCCCGGCGTTCGTCGAGGCCGTGGCCGGCAACCTCAACACCACCCTGGCGGGCGCTCGGTGGGACGCTTCCTGCGTCCTGACCGCCCTCGCCGACCTGGCCGGCGAGGGCCTCACCGCCCACCTGCTGGCCTGCCTGCCCCGCGGCTACGCGCTCCTGTTCGGCCGCGCTGACCTCACTCCGGCCGCCGCCTGACCCGGGGCGGTCCGAGGCCGCAGGTGTGCTCGGCGAGCGAAAATGCAGAGGAATCGGTAGAAATAGTGACGAACAGGCGGTGCCGGTGGCACCGCTCGCCGGACGACTGGAGGATCCGATGGGCGACCTGTCGAACAAGGCGCAGGAAATGGCCGGCAAGGCGAAGGAGAAGGCCGGCGACCTGACCGGGGATCAGGAACTCAAGGGCGAGGGCCAGGCCGACCAGGTGGAGTCGAAGGCCAAGCAGGTCGTCGACGACGTGAAGGAGGCCGCGCAGGGCGCCGTCGACCGGTTGAAGGGCGCCCTGGGGCACAAGGACTGACCGAGGGAGGCGCCGTCATGGCCCTGTTCCTGTTCATCGTCCTCATCGCCGTGGTGTGCGGCTTCGTCGGCGCCCTGGTGAAGGGCCTGCTGTGGCTGCTGGTCATCGGCGCCGTGCTGTTCGTCGCCGCACTCGTGTTCGGTGGCATGCGCCTGGGGCGTCGGCGCGAAGCACGCAGGTAGGAACACGCGAGGACCACCCCCGTGGTGCGCATGCGACTCGGCCGCCGACCGGATGCGCACCATGCGTCCGAGCCGATTGCGGCGCTTTGCCCGACGAACGCGGCGGCGCGGCAGACACGGTCGGCATCGCGGCTGATGCGTGGCATGCTCGGTGCATGGCGGAGCACGAGGAAGCGGCAGCACGACCCGTGCACAGCAGCACGGTGAACGAAGCCTCGCTGGAGGTGGTCCGTCGTGTGCTGGCCGGGCTTCCCGGTTCGGTCGCCTTCCTCGTGCCTGAATTCGGTCCCAGCGGCGAGGTGGAGGACCTCCGCTTCGCCGCTGCTTCGCCCCGCGCGGTCGACATCGGCGGCCGACGCGGCTCGGACCTGGTGGGGCTGACCGTCCTCCAGACCTATCCCGCCGTGGCGGGTACCGACCTGTGGCGCGGGTACCTGCGCGTGCTGGCGACGGAGACAGCCTGGGAGGGGGACCTGGAGTACGAGGAGGCCGCTGCCGGCATCCCCCACCGCTCCCGGTACCGGGTGTGTGCCACGCCGTGCGAAGGGGGACTGGTCGTCTCGTGGAACCGGCTGGATCGGCGCGAGCGCGAACAGCGCCGCCTGGACGTGATGCAGCGTCTGGGCAACATGGGGTGGGTGGACCGGGACCTCGTCCGCGGCGCGATCGCCTGGTCCGACGAGGTGTACTCGATCTTCGACCGTGACCGGTCCCTGGGCCCCCTGGCGTTGGAGGAGCTGTCCGCCTACGCCGACATTGAGGACCGCCCCGCCCTGGTCGAGGCGGTCCAGCGGCTGCTGAAGTCGGGCGAGTCCGCCGACTGCACCTTTGGCGTCCACCTGCCGCACGGGCGGACGCGGCACGTGCGGGTCGTCATGGAGGCCGAGACCGACGCTCAGGGCCAGCCGGTCCAGCTGTACGGCTTCTTCCAGGACCTCAGCGAAGCCAAACAGACTGAGCAGCAGCTGCTGGAACACGAACAGAACGCCCTCGCCCAGCAGGCGCTGCTGGCCGCTGAGCGCGATCTGGCCGCCCGCCTCCAGAACACCCTGTTGCCCGTGCCCGAGCAGACCCTGCAGGTCGCCGGACTCACCGTGGACATCGCCTACCAGCCACTCCAAGAAGGACTCAACCTCGGCGGCGACTGGTACAGCGCGATCGAACTCCCCGACGAAAGCGCCCTGTTCGTCGTCGGCGACGTCGCCGGCCACGGACTCGACGCAGTCGCCACGATGGCCCTGCTTCGCTTCACCGCCAAGGGCATGGCCATGACCGGCACCCCGCTGCCCGTCGTCCTCGCCCGCCTCAACGCTCTCTTGCTTCATGCCACCGGACGGGAGAGCCGCACAGCCACCATGATCATGGCCCGCTACGAGCCCGCTGCCTGCCGTCTCAGCTGGGTCGGCGCCGGCCACCTCCCGCCCTTGCTCCTGCGCGACGGCGAAGCCCGCTTCCTGCCCGCGCTCGGTGGCATCCTCCTGGGCGCCACCCCCACGGCACGCTACGAGGTGGCCTCGCTCGACCTGACGGAGGGTGACCATGTACTCCTCTACACCGATGGCTTGGTCGAGCGGGCGGGCGAGCCCATCGACGAGGGCCTGGCGCGTCTGGCTCGTGCCGCACTGCTCTGCGCCGGCGAGCCCGGTCTCCTTGCCGCCCTCGTGACTGAGCTGGTGGCTCGTGACAGCCGGCACGACGATGTCTGCGCGCTGCACATCCGTCGGTGAGGACGCAGCTGACCCGTAAGAAGCGTTTCCCAAACCGAGGGGCACGGCTGCCGCTCGAAACTCCGCACGCATTGGGCTCGTTCGGGTGATCACTGCGCGGTCGGCGCATAGGA
>NZ_JBHYGR010000205.1:0-12427 GCF_042738155.1 Kitasatospora sp. NPDC059088
CGGGGGGGGTGGGTGTTTTGTGTGTTGGGGTGTTGGGGGGGGTGTCCGCTCCGTCCGGGGGGGGGGGGGTCCACAGGGTGTGGACGGCCCGTCGGGGGTGTGGGTGCTGGGGAAGGGGCAGAGCGAGGGCGTGGTCAGACGTTCCACTTCCGCTCGGCCTCAAGGCCGTTGCGCGGGTTCTCGTGGCGCTCCAGGTCCTCGGCGTGGGCCTTGCGGAAGGTCGGGCCGACTTCCTGAAGGGCGTTCACGACGTTGCCCATCGCGCGGTAGCCCTGGGCGATCTCCTCGACCACGACCTTGTCGAGGGGCAGCTGCTCGATGCCCTTCTCGGTGAGCACGCGCAGGACTTCCTGGATGGTGCCGTAGGCGATGGGCAGCTCGTCGGCGAACGCCCCGAACTGGACCATGTTCTCGGGGTCGAAGGTGGTCGCGGCCTGGAGGAGGACGTCGGCGGCGGAGGTGAGGCTGAACGTGGGGGTGGTGCCGGCGGGCGTGGTCACGGGGGCGTTCTCCTTCGCGGTGGGCTTGCCGAGGGTGATCGGTTCGGTGACCGGGGTGGTGTCGGGGCGGGAGGGGTGGCCGAAGGGCTCGAACGCGGCGGTGCCGTCGGCGCCGGCCGGGGTCGGGGTGGGGCGGCCGGGGATGTTGACGGTCTCGGCCGGGACCGGCACACCCGCAGGACCGGCCGCTTCGGGGCAGGTAGTGGGGTCGGGGCGGCCGAGGATCGCGGCGTCGCGGGCCTCGCGCACGGCGCGGGCACGCTCGGACATGCGCTGCCAGACACGCCGCATGTGGCCGCTGACCTTGCCCTTGTGGCGCCAGTTGCCGACCAGCGCGGAGCCGAGGCCGACCAGGGCGGTCGCGAGGACGGCGCCGCCCATCCGGGCCCGGTGGCGCATCGCGGAGCGGCGCAACGCCTTGGTCTGCACCGGGGTGATCCGCCCGTCCGAGCCGCCGGCGGCTCGGGCCGCGGCGCCGGTGACGGGGTCGATGCCGGCCATCCGGCCCTTGGCGACCCGGCGGGCGGTGCGCTCGGCGACCCGCTCCAGGCGCTGGTTCTGCCGGGCCGCGCGACGCTCGGCCCGCTCGCCACCCGACCAGTGGTCTCCGCCGGGCAGGCGGGAGGCGGCCTTGGCCAGGGTGTGCGCCGCGGCGGCGGCCGGGCGGTGCCGGGGCCCACCAAGGCGGTCGCCGCGGGAGGGGCTTCCGGCCTGCCCGGGTACGTCGGGAGCGGGGTGGTCGGTGGTGCCGCGGTGCGCGGCGGGGGGCATGGTTCCGGCCGATCGCGACACGTGCAGCTGTCCCTTCCGGTGTGCGGGGTGGTCGAGCGGGGCGGTGGCGCCGTGCGGGTGCCGTGCCGGGCCCGGCACGGTCCCGGGGGCGGCGCCGAGGGAGCCGGTGCGGCCGTAACGGCCCTGCGGCGTGGAGTGGTTGGTGCCGGGCGTCCAGCCGGTGGAGCGGTGGGCGGGCGGGGAGAAGAGGCCACCCCCGCCCGTGGCCGCCGAGCGGAGACCCGCGGCCGTGCGGGCGGTGGTGCGCGGGAAGGAGGTGCGGCGGTTGCGCATACGGCGGGCCAGGCCGCCGATCGCGGCGGCTCCGGCGACGGCGCCGACCGCGGCGAGGGCGGCGGCCGGCCCGCCGAGCGAGGCGGCACCGGCACCGGCCGTGCCGAGGGCGTTGGCGGCGGCCACCGCCATCGGCACACCCGGCATCCCGCCGGGCTGCGGCGCGGACACCGACTCGGACTTCGGGGCCGGGGAGGCGGCGGGGGGTGGCTGGTTCTGGGGCGCGGGGACGACCTCGACCAGCGTCGAGGCCACCGGTTCGGACATGATGGGCGCTCCGGTTCTCTGCGGAGGACGGAGGGCCCGGAACCGCCGCCCTGCTGGCGAGCTGTCGGCGGTTCCGGGCCGTTACGGCTGGTCAGAGCTGGTTCGACTCCAGCGAGAAGAACATGACGTTCGCGTCGACCAGCTCCGGCTTCTGCTGCTCGACCCAGGCCCGGATGTCCTTGTAGGCCTGCTGGCGGGTGGAGCCGGGCTTGGCGGTGTAGGTCCCGTCGACGGTGAACGTGGCGAAGCCGGTACGGAGGGGCTTCTGGAGGGTGATCACCCAGGAGTGCGTCGGCTCGACGGAGACCGGGCGGTACACGGAGGCGGGGACGGTCACGGTGAACTCGCTTTCAGCGGAGGTGAGTTGGTCAGGCGGAGGCGATGATGGCGGCGCAGGTCTCGAAGGCGTGGTGCCAGGCCTGGTCGAGCAGGTAGCCGCCGTTGAGGCCGTGGTCGGCGAGTCGGACGAACCGCTCCTTGCCGGTGGCGTCCGCCAGGCGGCGCAGGGGCTCGCGCCGGTCGGCGACGTAGTGGGTGGCCGCGCTGAGCGCGAGCGCGGCGGCCACCGGGCCGGGCCGCAGCCGCACCCCGAGCAGGCGGGCGCCGCCCAGCAGGACGACGGCCTGGACGGCCGTGTAGGAGGCGACGTGCGCGGCGCAGGCCCGGCGGCCGGCGGCCCCGGACTGGCCCTTGGTGGCGGCCTGGTGATCGCTCTGGACCCAGTGGTCCGCGATATCCGCCGCCGCCCTCAGCAGGGGGTAGGCGACCGCGAACCGGCGTGCCCGGCTCACCGCGGGCCCTCGGTCGAGCCGTCCTTGGGCGACGGCCGGCCGGTCCAGACGGCCTTGAGGATAGCGAGCATGGCGGGCAGGATCTCGGTCCGGACGGCGTGCAGGTACTGCTGGCGTGAGACTCCCTGTCCGGGAGCCGTCTTGTCGGTCACGATGCCCTCTCTTCGATCAGCGGTCGGCGACGGGCTTGTCGAGGTCGCGGTGGGTGAGGCGGACGGGCACGCCGGTCTTGGACAGGCGGGTGGCGAGGGCCATGGCGACGGTGGCGGCGCGGTGGCGCCCGCCCGCGCAGCCGACGGCGATGGTCAGCGGCGCCTCGATCGGCCCGGCCTCGTAGGCGTCGGCCACCAGCGCGGTAGCGGCGATCAGCTCCCGGATGCCCGGGGTCGTCAGGACCGCCCGCCGGATGGGCAGGTCGTGCGCGGTCAGGTCGCGCAGCGAGAGGTCGAAGTGCGGGTCCTTGAAGTGGAGCCGCAGGTCGAGGATGACGCCGGCCGGGGGCGGGGCGCCGTGGTGGTATCCGAACGAGACGACGTCGATGCTGGTCAGGGCCATGATCAGGTCTCCCGGTTCTACGCGGTGAGGGTGTGGGGGTAGCCGGAGGCGAGCAGCTCGGCGGCCTCGGTGCGGCGCCCGGAGGCGGTGGCGAGGGAGACGTCGAGGGTGTCGGCGATGGACTGGAGGGTGACGGCCTCGGGGTTGCCGCCAGCGGCGAGGATCATCCGGGCGACGCGGCGGGTGGCGCGGGCGGCGGGGGTCAGCTTCGCCGCGTCCTCCGCTTCAACCGCGCGCAGCTCCGCTTCAGCGGCACGCTCGCGGGTTTCAGCGGCACGCTGCCGGGCCGTGCCTTCGGCCTCCTCGTGCTCGGCCTGGGCGCGCTTGGCGTCGGCGATGTCGCGCTCGGCTTCAGCCTTGCGCTTGGCCTTTTCAGCGGCGGCCTCCTCCGTTTCAGCCGCGCGCTTGGCCGTTTCAGCCGCGTGCAGACGGGCGTCCTGGGCGGCCTCCAAGTCGCTTGCCGTAGCGCTCTCCTTGGCGGCGGCCAGACTCTCCGTTTCAGCGGTGCGGAGCCGCGTTTCAGCGGCGGCCTGCTCCGTTTCAGCAGCGGCCTGGTCGGTTTCAGCGGCACGCAGACGGGCGTCGGCCGCCTCCTGCTCGGCCGCGGCCGCCTTCAGCTCCTCCTCCGCGTGGTCGAACCGCTCGGCGGCTTCGGCCTCGCGGCCGGCGGCGACGGTTCGGGCGTGGGCGTGGGCCTTGGCGGTAGCCGTCTCGGCACCGACCTCGTACGCGGCGGCCTCGACCCGGCCGGCCGTGCGCAGGGTGGAGATCTGGACTTCGGCGGCCCGGGCCTCGTCCCGGAGGGCGGCTTCGGCCTCGAACGCGGCCTTGCGTTCGGCCCGCAGCCGGGCGCGCTCCTCGGCCTGCTGCGGCAGGGCCAGAGCCTCGTCCACGCTCAGCCCGAACTCCTCCATGGTGACTGGAAGCAGCAGGTCAGAGGGCACGTCCTTCAGCTTCTTGCCGTACTCGCGCTCCAGCATCACCCGGTAGACGATCCGCTCCTGCGCCAGCTCGACCGCGCGGGCGTAGGAGGGGATGCGGTACAGGCGCATCTGCCGGTACATCCGCGGGGTACGGACAGGGGCGAGGATCCAGCGGTGCAGCGGAACGCCGTCGCTCTGGTGGCCGGCCTCGATCCGGGTGATCCGTACGACCAGGCGCCGCCCGGCCTCGACCGAGGCGACGAACATGATCGGAATGGCCGCGTGCATGAGCGTGCCGGTCGGATCCTTCAGCAGCGGCCCGGCGGACGCGGCGTTGAAATAGATCGTCGCGGCGGTGAAACCGTGGGCCAGCAACCGCAGCCACGGCGCCGGGGCGCCCTTGCGGATCAGATGCAGGTCCATGGCGTACAGGGCCACGATTCCGGCGTCCACACCGACCGGGAAGGCGTAGCTGAAGTCCCCGAAGCTGTGCCTGAAGCCCAGGTCCTTCAGCGCGTTGTAGGAGCCGCTGAACCCGATCCCGGCGAGCACCGCACCGCCGACCGCGGCGAGCACCGTCAGGCCCACCATGAGCCAGCCCGAAGCCCCGGCCCGTGCGGTTGAAGCGGCGGGCCGCGCGGTTGAAGCGGCGGGGGCTGGCGCTGAAACGGCCGTCGGCGCGGCCATGGTGGTCACGCGGCCACCCGCTCGACGCTCGCCGTGCGGTAGATGACCGCGGGGCGCCGTAGCGGCACCGGCGCCATGCTCAGCAGGCGCTCGGCGTAGGCGGCCAGCACCGGGTCCTCCCGGCGCAGGTCAGCCACGACGTCGGCAGCGGCGTCCATCCGGGCCTCGCGCTCGACCTCGCTCTCACCGGGAACCCCGGTGAACAGCCGGGTGAACTCCGAGTCCACGCCGAGCGCGAGTTCCGCGAACTCGTCCTCGTTCAGGGCCGTCTGGCCTGCAACAATCGACCTCACGGGTCTACCTCTTCCTGATGGTGGGTGGGCCCGGCGGGGACGGCTCCTCTTCCGGCCAAGGAGTTTGGGAGCCGTCCACCGCGCAGGGCAGTAAATGGGTTGAGCAGCGGGTTTAGTGCTGCGAGAGCGGCTCGTCGTTGCCGCGGCGCGGGCCAGACAGGGCCCGTCGGGTCTCGCTCCAGCGCGGGCCGTTGCGGAACGGGCTCCAGGTCTCGACCAGGCGGCGCTCGTCATCGCCGACCAGGTGCAGCGCGCTCGTCGGCCGGGCGGCCAGCAGCTCGGCGACCAGGGCCTCGACGCGGCCGTTGCGGGTCCGGTCGACCACGCGGTCGCCGCCCGTACTGTTCGTGGACGCCTTGGCGAACTCCCGGGCGGTGTCGCCCAGGTTCCGCATGTCCGGCTCGCGACGCTGCTTCTTGACGGGCGCCTCGACCGGCTCGGCGTTGGCGGACGTGTGGCACGGGCCGCACAGGGTGCCGGTGTTGCTCCGGTTCAGCCGTACCCCGCAGGTGGAGCACTTGGCGGGCTCGTCCGTGGTGGTGCCACCGGTCGCCGGGCTGGCCTCGGCCAGGGCGGCCACACCAGCCATGAGAATCGTCTGCCATTCCTGGCCGCCGATCTCACCGCTCCATCGCGGTGCCCGGGTTCCGGTCAGCCGACCGATCCGGCACACCACTGCCCGTCGACTGCGCTCCGCGCCCCGCGCCTCGGCCACCCACGCACCCGCCGGCATCCGACGGGAGCCGCCGGTCAGCGAAGCCACACGGCGGGCGAAGGAACGGCCGGTCACGGTCGGGGCGGCGGACGTACGGGATGTGGCGAGCATGGCGAAGCCTCCTGAGTCGTCAGGTGGAGCGCAGGCGGGATCAGCACGCTGACGTGCTGGAATAGGGCGGCCCGAGAGCTTGTTCTCTCTGCCGCACAGTTCAACTGTGGGGCAGAGCGGGCAGAGTTGGCAAGTCCATCGGCCGAGCGACATGCGGAAGCATTGGTTCCGGCCGGAGGGTGCGGCACTATGAGGCAGAGACGCAGAGGGATGTGGAGAGTTGATGGTCGAGTGGACCGGAGAGAAGTCCGCCTATCGGCAGGTGGCGGACGACCTTTGCGCGCGAATCGCTGCCGGCGAGTTCGCCTCCAGCGGGCGGATTCCGTCGCTGACGGCGATCCGAACGGAGTACGAGGTGACGCAGACCGTCGCGCGGGCGGCGGTGACGCACCTGAAAGAGGCCGGGCTGGTGGTGAGCCACCAGGGCAAGGCAGCGTTCCTGGTCCCGGACGCTGCGACCAGGGCCGACGCGATGGCCGGGGATGCCGAGGGGCTGCGGCGAGAACTGGCGGAGGTTCGAGAGGAACTCCGCGCGCTGGTTGCCCGAGTGGCGGAGCTTGAGGCCAAGTGATGGCCAGGCGGGGGGATCAGGGGATCGCGGGTTCGCCGCGGTCCCCTCTCCACATATCGGGGCAGTTGGCTCGGCATTGCTACCTCCTCGGTGGTGCGAACTGAGATCAGTTCACACCTGCCGCCAGGAGATCGGTATCACGGAGCCTTACCGGTATTCGGCTACATGCCTTTACACGAGTACTATCACGACTTCTATCACGATTTTCAGGTGACTCAACGAGCCGCTACACTCGCGGCACGAGCAGTTTCCTAGGAGGGGAATATGGCTCGGCAACGCCCAGATTGGAATCCGGCAGTTCTTAAAGAGGTCAGAGAGTCCCACACTCTGACCCTTGAGGAAGTCGGTGAGAAGTTGCGGGAAATCGGCGAGCGGCACAAGTTCAGCCTTGCGGCCAACTTTCAGACGGTCTGGTCGCACGAGAAGGGGACGGCGTTCCCGAGCCCCGACTATCGCCGGGCCTACTGCATTCTCTACCGCCTGAATGAGGCGGAACTGGGCTTTCGCCGAGCTCTCCCCGGAGAGGTCGCTACGGTGCCCAGTCAGCGTTCAGCAGAGTCCGTCCCCGACTTGGCCGAGACCATCCGCGAGGCCCTTGGCAGCTTGCGCGAGGGCGTGGACGGGGTCGACGCCGAAGCGTTCCGCAGCCGTATCGTGGACGAGTGGAAGCGCCGGGCGGGCGGCGACGACGCCGGGCCGGTCGTCCTTCTGGTTGGCGGCTATGCCGGGTCCGGAAAGTCGGAGTATGCCAAATTTATTGGCCGCCTTACCGGATGGCCAATTCTCGACAAGGATTCACTGACCCGGCCGCTGGTCGATCAGCTCCTGCTGGCTCTCGGCGGTGAGGCAAACGATCGGAGTTCCTACCTATACCGCGAGAAGGTGAGGCCGCTCGAATATCGCTGCCTCATGGAGGCCGCATGGGACAACCTGAATTGCGGGACTTCCGTAATTCTCGACGCACCATTCCTTGCGGAGTTCTCGCAAGCAGACTGGATGCAGCGCTTCTATAACCGGTGCAAGGCGAAGCGGGTTGCCGTGGCGGCGATCTGGGTCGAATGTGACCCTGAGTCGATGAGGGAGTACATCGAGTTCCGGGGTGCGGCGCGGGACATATGGAAGATGGAGGCGTGGGAGGACTACCTGGCCACGGTCGATCTGAAGCTCAGGCCAGCCGGTCCCCACTTCGTCGTGGACAACCGCCTCGGCGCGGCCGTCGCCGCTGCCGACCAGGCCCGCGACGCGCTGAGCGGGGGCGGGCTGTGACCGCCCGAGGCCTCATCCTCTACGGGCCCCCGGCAGCCGGTAAGGACACGGTGACGAAGGCCCTCCAGAGAGCCGGGAAGTACCGGCTGTTCTCCAGGCTCAAGGTCGGATCCGGGAAGTCCGAGGGGTACCGGATGGGCACGCCCGAGCAGCTGGCCGAACTTGAGTCGGCGGGCGACGTCATCTACCAGAACAGCCGGTACGGCAACACCTACGTCATCGACCGGCCCGGCATGGACCGCGCGTTCGAGGACGGGACCCCGATCGTGCACTTGGGCCAGGTCGAAGGCATCGAGGCTCTGTTGACCGGCTACCCGGCGGAATGGTCGGTGGTGCTGCTCTGGTGCGGGCGCGAGGTGACTGCTGCTCGCTCGGCTGGCCGAGGGGACAGGGACGTCGAGGCCCGGCTGAATGCCTGGGACGCTACCCAGGCTGACGTCGAAGCGCATCCCGGCCAGGTATGGGATCTCTCGGTGGACACGAGCGTTGTCGATCCAGCGGAGGCTGCCGGGCTCATCGACGCGCTTCTCGGTGGTGGCTGGCGCCCGTGGAGCCGTGCCCCTATGGGCTAGTGAGACGGTCGAGGGCCTCGTCGGGCGTAAGCCCGGCGAGGTCCTTGCTGTCCGCCCAGCGACCCAGCGTCTGGGCGACCGCTCGAAGCACCTCGTCCGGCAGGCCGGCGGCCGACAGCATGTCGGCGGCCTCATCCATCTCGGGGCCCCAACGCCAGGCCCGAGCCGCGGTCTTGGGGATGTATTCGGTTTCCACCAGGTAGCTGCCAGGCCGCTTGCCCGCGATGTCGAGCAGCGCTTCCCCAACGCCGTGTGCGCGTGCCACCCCGTATGCCTCTGCTGCGAGCACGCGGGACGCCTTCTGGTACGAGCTGTACGCCAGCTTTAGAGCTGATGCCTGCCCGATCTCCGCCCCTAGAAGAGGAGTTGCCACCGCGCTTCCGGCGAACAGCCCTTCCACCAACGAGACGGCGTCGGACGGACCGGAGAGGTACAACCGGGTCCGCTTCCCGTTGATGGGCGGGGATCCGATGACGGCGCCATCAACCACAGCTTGGGCGGACTTGCCCAGCAGCTCGACGATGCGGGTCATCCGTTCAGGGTTGATGGCATTGGCCTCCACGTAGACCCCGGCGTACCGACGCTCGGCGACGGAATGCGCCACCTGCTCGGCAGCGGCCGGCGGGCAGAGGCTGAGGATGACGTGTGCCCGCTCCACCAACTCGTCCAGACTGCCAACGGGCTCCAACCCGGCCCGCTCAGCCCGGGCCGTGGTGGCCGCGCTGCGGCTGGTCGGGCACCAAAGCACCCGTGCGGCGTTCGGCTGTGCGCAAGCGGCCACCGCAGCACCCATGCTTCCGGGGTGGACGATGCCGACGATCGGCTTGATGGTCATCGTGGATTCTCCGGGAGTCCGAGCAGGAAGTCCGCCGCATCGGCGGCGGTGGGCGCGATGTGGTCGGGGGTGAGTCCGGGGATGGCCCAGGCAGCGCCAGCGGAGATCCAGACCGTTCGCAGCCCGGCAGCACTGGCCCCGGCGATGTCCGTCACCGGGTTGTCCCCGACCATCCAAGCATCGGCAGGAGGCTCGAAGCCGCAGCGCGAGGCGGCTACCCGGAAGGCTTCGGGGTCTGGCTTACGGGCTCCAGCTTCCTCGGAGATGCACACCGTATCCACGTGGTTCAGGATGCCTGCCGCAGTGAGCTTGGCCCGCTGAATGTCCGTCGCTCCATTGGTCAGCACGCCCACCGTCCACCCGGCCGCCCGAAGCAGGTTGAGGCGGATCAGGGTCTCTGAGTCGCATGAGACCTTCGCGGCCAATCCGACCACGTAGGCGTCCCACAGTTCTGCCGCGGACTGGGCCAGACCGAGGGTTACGCGCAACGCCTCGAAGGTTTCCGGTAGCGCCCGGTCCCGTAGCGCATCGGTCAACGTCTGCGCGGCCCCTGGCGCCAGACGCCGATCGACGCTGAAGTCCGTAATCCACGCGGTCACCGCATCGCGCCGGTTGATCAGCGTGTCGTCGAGGTCCATGAGAACGAGCCTGCCCATGAAGGCGAGCCTACCGACGGCGTGACGAGCACGCGGCGCCTGGCGGCAGACGCCCCAGCCTGTGCCCTTTTGGAGAGGTGCGTGGCGTCCGTAGGTTCTGGTCGGTGATCACGCTGCTCAAGTCGGGGATTTCCAATCCCCGGCCGACTGGAAGCTGTCGAAACGACGAGATGTGGACCTTGTCACCACGGGATCGTTCCATCATTACCGCCATCGTGCACCTCTGCGCTGTCTCGCTGCCGCTCCTTATACAGGAAGCCATCCTCCGATAGTCAGAAACCGCACCGCTTAGCCCTCCTTCAAATTCACGGCATACTGTCGTCCAATCAGCTCCTTATCGAACCCTTCGATAAACCTCCGACAGGCGGCGACCGACTTTTCCACGGACTTCTCACCGATCACCAGGCGGGTCGCGTGGACGTCGATCTCAAGTACTGTCTTGAGGCGCTTCCTCAAGTCCAAAGCCTTGCCAAACGGACTCATTTGCTGTTTTGTCATACTGCCAGATGCATGGACAATTGCATTCCGACAGTCGACCACAAGCAAAAGCTCTTGAACGTATGTCTCGCCCTTTATTGAAATCCCAAATCCGCGAGAGAGCCAATCAAGGCGGGAAGGCCAGGTCTTATCTATACCGTCGCCAAGCTCGGCCAGGAGGGCGCCGCCTAGAGCAGTAGAAGAAACTTGCGACCTAGCCACCAGCTGGCGCAGGGCGCGTGAGACATGAACCTCAACGGCCGTTGCCGCATCGACGACCAGCCATTCACGCTTGACCGCCACGTCCCTGGACCTGGAAAGCAGCTCAGAAAGTTCCGTCAGGCACTTCTCGCCAGATTCTGTCAGGCTTGCGAGGTCGATTTCTCAGCCCCCCATTCGTGCGCCTTCTTGATTGTAGGACCGTCCCCAATAATCGAGTTAACCGTCGATTTTCCGACAGTCCCCTGCCGCCCCATGGCGGCACTGATTCCCGCTTGACTTATGGGCGAGGCTGCCATGTAAAGCCTCAGGAGGGGGACCTCGGTGAGCCTGCCGTGGCAAGCGGCTGCCCATGCAGCCTCCGCGCGAACGATTTCGTGCCGATCATTTAGCTGCTCTTCGACCCACGCCATAACAGGTTCATACTTTTCAGAATCTACATTCTGAATACTGGCGATTGAATTAAGAAGCCACAGTTTAGCCCATGGGCTCTGGCGGCCCATTGCGCACAAGAGGGATATCGACTCCCATTCATCGTTGGCGAAAAAGACCCACATTGGGCGATGCTCGGCAATGTATCCACAGACCGACGAAAGCAGGATGGGGTGACGAAAGACAATATCCTGCAGAGTCTTGTCCGGGATACTCTCGTCGTAATTCCTGAGCCAGTAGAGCGCCCCGCCGAGATATGCTCGAAAATGACCTTCGATCTGGAACAGGTCTTCCGGATCATCCCTTTTCTGCTCGGCGCTCCAGTCATTTACCAACTTCCACAAGGCCGCGCGGATGGTGCTCTCCTGGTCGGGAGTGCTCTCCTCGTCGGAAGCGCCCTCCACAACCTCGACATCTCCGTAGTCACCCCAGGAGAACAGCTGGGTCAACTCAATGCGCGCAGCCTCGAAGTAGCGATTAAAGAATTCTTTCTCGGCCCTGTCGGCGGCCGTGAGGGTGGAATGCTTATTAATGGTGGTCTTTTCGCTGGATAGCACGAGCCCGAGAGTCCGCGCATACTCGGCAGATCTCTCGATGGCCGTATTTGCGGTTTCCCAATCGGCACAGCGAATCGTGAAATCATCGGCATATCGCGACAGCAGATAGCCGTCTCGCTTCAGCTGCCTTTCCAGAACTCCGATATAAACGTCAGCTAGATGGTCGCTGGCCGATGATAGCTGCGGAAGCCCCCTTGCCCCTCCCACCACTGAAGCAAGGATATTCGAGAGGGACTGAACGCCCTCCGGGGCAAGGGTCTGAGCGAGAACTTGCCTTCGCAATATCTCGTGATCAACGTACTCGTAGAAGGATGCTATATCAAACTTGACGACATATTCGCCCTCGCCGGAAAGCGCAAAGCTTTTATGTATTTCCCAGCTATCGCCATCTCGGCTCTTTGGTCCGAGAGATTCCCCCATGTGATTCACGAGCGCGAGATAGGCGACCCTCGCAGCCGTCGCCCCCATCGTTACAGGACGCGGGCCAAATCGCTTCTTTGGCATCGCGAACGTTTCATGAGGCAGGGTGAGGCGGCCGGAGATAACCATGTCAGCCATCGCAGAGATTTCGGTGCTGGAATTTTCATGGCACCGGTCAACGATAAGCTCCGGAAGGCGATCGAGTCTAATCGATGACAGATCTTTGGCGATGGTGAGAGTGTCAATCGATGCGCGACTTCCCCGAGAGGCCATTCCCGTCTCTCCCAACCTGTAACGTTCCCGTTTCTCCGGACGGACGCGGCACGACGCCTGCAGCAGCACTTCGCCTCGCTGGACCAGAAGTGCGATGATCCCGCACCGTCCCTACCGTTGTCAGCTACCTACGCAACATCAGTGAGGGGCTAGTGTCCTGAGTCCTTGATCCGTCGGATGTATCCAGCGAGGGATTCGAGGATCTGGTCAGCGGTTTTGGTCCAGACGTAGGGCCGGGGGTC
>NZ_JBHYGR010000206.1:0-12346 GCF_042738155.1 Kitasatospora sp. NPDC059088
GAGCTCCCGCCCCGGCGCAGGCCGCGGTGCAGGCCCCGCCGCAGGCGCAGGCCCCGGTCCAGGCGCCGCCCCGGCCGCAGGTGCAGGCTCCCGCGCCGGTGCAGGCCCCGCCGCCGGTGGCGGCGCCCCCGGCCCGCCCGGTGCAGTCGGTGCGGCCGGAGGACGACATCCCGGAGGAGGACGACCCGGACCTCAACGAGGAGACGTTCTCCGGCCAGGACCTGATCATCCGCGAGCTGGGGGCCACGGTGCTGGAGGAGATCCACCACCGCGGCAACTGAGCGCTCCCCGGGAGCGGGGCCACGGCATCCGCCCCGGGCCCGTAGGCTCGACCGTGACGTACGACGAACCGTGTGACAGCAAGGAGTGAGCCGTGTTCCCCGGTGGTGGTCAGCCCAACATGCAGCAGCTGCTCAAGCAGGCGCAGAAGATGCAGGAGGAGCTCGCGAAGGCCCAGCAGGAGCTGGCCGAGGCGAAGGTGAACGGTACGGCGGGCGGCGGCCTGGTCGAGGCCACGGTGACGGGTTCGGGCGAGCTGGTGGCGCTGACCATCGCCCCGGCGGCCGTGGACCCGGAGGACACCGAGACCCTGGCCGACCTGGTCCTGGCGGCCGTGCGGGACGCCAACCAGGCGGCCCAGAAGATGCAGGCCGAGCGGATGGGCCCGCTGACCCAGGGCCTGGGCGGCGGCGGCATCCCCGGCCTGCCGTTCTAGGGAAACCCCGGCCGGGGGCCCCGCCGCGGGGGTCGACGGTCTGGAGTTCAGACGGCGGACCCATGTGATTTCTGTGGGAGTCGGGCGTCGGGCGGTGTGTCCGGCGCCCGATTCGTTGGATGATGGCACCGGGGCACCTCCGACCAGGAGCACCACCGGACCATCCGAGGGAAGGCGCGACGTTGTACGAGGGCGTGGTTCAGGACCTGATCGACGAACTGGGCAGGCTGCCTGGCGTCGGGCCCAAGAGCGCCCAGCGGATCGCCTTCCACGTGCTGCAGTCCGACCCGGTCGACGTGCGCCGTCTCGCGCACGCGCTGCTGGAGGTCAAGGACAAGGTCCGCTTCTGCGCGGTCTGCGGCAACGTCGCGGAGGCCGAGCGGTGCCGGGTCTGCCTGGACCCGCGGCGCGACCTCGGCGTCATCTGCGTGGTCGAGGAGCCCAAGGACGTCGTCGCCATCGAGCGCACCCGTGAGTTCCGCGGCCGCTACCACGTGCTGGGCGGCGCGATCAGCCCCATCGAGGGCGTCGGCCCGGACGACCTGCGCATCCGCGAGCTGCTCGCGCGCCTCGCGGACGGCACGGTCGCCGAGCTGATCCTGGCCACCGACCCCAACCTGGAGGGGGAGGCGACCGCCACCTATCTGGCCCGGCTGTGCAAGCCGATGGGCCTGAAGGTGACCCGGCTGGCGAGCGGACTGCCCGTCGGCGGGGACCTGGAGTACGCGGACGAGGTCACCCTCGGTCGCGCCTTCGAAGGGAGACGACTGCTCGATGTCTGACCGGACGATCAACCAGCAGCCCCACGGCTCCCCGCAGCCGGAGGCCGGGGCGACCGCCCCGCACACCCACGGCCACGGCTCCGAGCCGGACGACTTCGCCGTGCAGATCGCCGACTCGGTGGAGAGCTTCGTGCTCGCCGTCACCGAGGTCGCCAAGGGCGACGAACCGGGCAGCGCGGTCTCGCTGCTGCTCCTGGAGGTCTCGCAGCTGCTGCTGGCCGGCGGCCGGCTGGGCGCGATCGAGGACGTCGTCCCCGAGGACCGCTTCGAGCCCGACGCCGGGCCGGAGCCGGACGGCGAGCAGCTGCGCGAGCGCCTCGCCGTGCTCCTCGCGCCGATCGACGTCTACCACGAGGTCTTCGACCCGTACGGTCCGCCGGAGAAGCCGAACGCCTTCCGGATCTCGGACGACCTGGCCGGCGTGGTCAGCGAGCTCCAGCACGGCCTGACCCACTACCGCGAGGGCCGGGTCAGCGAGGCGCTGTGGTGGTGGCAGTTCTCGTACCTCTCCAACTGGGGCACGACCTGCACGGCGGTGCTGCGGGCGCTGCAGTCGCTGATCGCCCACGTCCGGCTGGACAGTCCGATCGGTGCGGCGCCGGACGGCGCGGACACCGACGACGACGGGCTGACCGACGAGCAGTTGGAGCAGCAGGCGGGCGACCTGATGGAGGCCGAGCTCGGCCTCGGCCGGTAGGCGGCAGGTAGCCGGCCCTCGGCCGCAACCGAGGGCCGCAACCGAGGGCCGCAACCCAGGGCCGCACCGAGGGCAGCAACCGAAGGCCGCAACCGAAGGCCGCCGCCGGGGATCGCGGCGGCCGTCGGCGATTGTGACGAATGCCTCAGCAATCCCCCCGGAAAAGAAATCCGGCCGGGGTACCCGGTATTCGTCCGGGAATTCTTCGGAACGGCGCCCGGTGTCCCGCAGACCTGCCGGTGGCACCGCCCGAACCGCCGCCCACGTGCTGAAACGGCCGTCTCATCATATGGAAAGCGCCGGTCAGGGCACCCCTGCTCGGTAGACTGGCGCGGACCGCACCCCCCTTTCCCCCGGGGGGTACGGGGGCCTGGAGCCCCCGGAAAACGACACTAGTCGAGGAGCGCACGTGGGCCTTGTCGTGCAGAAGTACGGCGGCTCATCCGTTGCGGATGCCGAAGGCATCAAGCGCGTTGCCCGCCGAATCGTTGACGCCAAGAAGGCCGGCCATGAGGTCGTCGTCGTGGTGTCCGCGATGGGCGACACGACGGACGAGCTCATCGAACTCGCGGAGCAGGTGTCACCGCTTCCTGCCGGCCGTGAGTTCGACATGCTGCTGACCGCTGGAGAGCGCATCTCCATGGCGCTGCTGGCCATGGCGATCAAATCCCTGGGGCACGAGGCCCAGTCCTTCACGGGGAGCCAGGCCGGTGTCATCACGGACTCCGTCCACAACAAGGCACGCATCATCGACGTGACGCCGGGTCGCATCCGCACCGCCCTGGACCAGGGCAACATCGCGATCGTGGCCGGCTTCCAGGGCGTGTCCCAGAGCAGCAAGGACATCACCACGCTGGGCCGCGGCGGTTCGGACACCACCGCCGTCGCGCTGGCCGCCGCGCTCAAGGCCGAGGTCTGCGAGATCTACACCGACGTGGACGGCGTGTTCACCGCCGACCCGCGCGTGGTGAAGAAGGCGCGCAAGATCGACTGGATCGCGTACGAGGACATGCTGGAGCTGGCCTCGTCCGGCTCCAAGGTCCTGCTCGACCGCTGTGTCGAGTACGCGCGGCGCTACAACATCCCGATTCACGTACGCTCGTCCTTCTCGGGTCTTCCCGGGACGATCGTCAGCAACGACAACCCGAACAAGCCCGAAGGGGGCGAGATGGAGCAGGCCATCATCTCCGGGGTCGCCCACGACACCTCCGAAGCCAAGGTCACCGTCGTCGGCGTGCCCGACAAGCCGGGCGAGGCGGCGCGCATCTTCCGCGCCATCGCCGACGCCGAGGTCAACATCGACATGGTGGTGCAGAACGTCTCCGCCGCGTCGACCGGTCTGACCGACATCTCCTTCACCCTGCCGAAGACCGAGGGCCAGAAGGCCATCGACGCGCTCGGCCGGGTCAAGGAGGGCATCGGCTACGAGTCGCTGCGCTACGACGACGCGATCGGCAAGATCTCGCTGGTCGGCGCCGGCATGCGCTCCAACCCGGGCGTCACCGCGACCTTCTTCGAGGCGCTCTCGGCCGCGGGCGTGAACATCGAGCTGATCTCCACCTCGGAGATCCGCATCTCGGTGGTCACCCGCGCCGACGACGTGCCGGAGGCGGTCCGCGCCGTGCACAGCGCCTTCGGCCTGGACAGCGAGAGCGACGAGGCCGTCGTCTACGGCGGCACCGGTCGATGACCCGGGAGCCGGGCGGGGGCACCGGGCGGTGACCCGGCGTCCCAACCTCGCCGTGGTCGGCGCCACCGGCGCGGTCGGCGAGGTGCTGCTCGGCCTGCTCTCGCTCCGTCAGGACGTCTGGGGCGAGGTCCGACTCGTCGCCTCCCCGCGCTCGGCCGGCCGTACGCCGGTCGTGCGCGGGGAGGCGGTCCCGGTGGTGCCGCTGACCGAGGAGGCCTTCGCCGGGATCGACGTCGCCGTGTTCGCCGTCCCCGACGAGGTCTCCGCCCAGTGGGCGCCGATCGCGGCGGCCAAGGGCGTCGTGGTGGTCGACGACTCGGCCGCCTTCCGCACCGTCGGGGACGTACCGCTGGTCGTCCCCGAGGTGAACGCGGCCGCGCTGCGGATCCGTCCGCGCGGGATCGTGGCCAGTCCGGCCGGCCCC
Source organism: Kitasatospora sp. NPDC059088 (assembly GCF_042738155.1). Taxonomy (NCBI): domain Bacteria; kingdom Bacillati; phylum Actinomycetota; class Actinomycetes; order Kitasatosporales; family Streptomycetaceae; genus Kitasatospora; species Kitasatospora sp. NPDC059088. Next base: position 4,309 of record NZ_JBHYGR010000206.1, read on the forward strand.
ACGCTGGCGCTGGTCACGGCGGTCGGCGCGCTGCACGCCGAGTACGGGCTGGAGCAGCTGGTGGTGGCCACCTACCAGGCCGCCAGCGGCGAGGGCCGGGCCGGCACCGCGGCGCTGCGCGAGCAGACCGCCCTGGTGGCCGGCACCGAGGTCGGCCGGCAGACCGGCGACCTGCGCGCGGTGATCGCCGACGAGGGGCCGTTCGCCGCCCCGCTCGCCCTGAACGCGGTGCCCTGGACCGGCGGCCTCCAGGACGGCGGCTGGTCCGCCCAGGAGCTGGGCCTGCGCGACGAGGCCCGCAAGGTCCTCGGCCTGCCCGCCCTCAAGGTCTCCGCGACCTGCGTGCGGATCCCGGTGGTGCGCACCCACGCGCTGGCCGTGCACGCCCGCTTCGAACGCGAGGTCAGCCAGGAGCACGCCCAGGACATCCTGCGCGAGACGCCCGGCGTGGTCCTCTACGACGACCCGGCGGCCGGGGAGTTCCCGACCCCGAACGACGCGGTCGGCACCGACCCGGTCTGGGTCGGGCGGGTGCGCCGGGCGCTGGACGAGCCGGACGCGCTCGACCTCTTCCTGTGCGGCGACAACCTGCGCAAGGGGGCCGCGCTCAACCTGGTGCAGATCGCCGAGCTGGTGGCCGCCGAGCTCGCGCTCCGGGCGGACTGAGGGCGGTCGCCGAGTCGGCGCTCCAGGCGGGGCGAGGGCGGCCCGAACTGACGGTGGGGAGGCTCAGGACCCGTCATCGGCCCGGTTCTGAGGGCCCCTTGTGCCCGAGGACGTCCGGACCTGTGTCCGCTCCTCGACACAATCTGTCCGGAATCCCGTGGGAATCCCCTGGAGGCCGCTTCCGCCGATGCGGAAGAATGGCCCCCGGGCTGGGCAACCATGACAGGGGATCGAGTGTCCAACGGGCGTGGCGAACGTGATGGTGGGGGCAAGGGCGGGCATCGGGGCGAGAGCCGTGGTGGCCTTTCCGGCGCGTTCCCCGTGGTCTTCGAGTAGGCCGGAAGACGACCAGATGACGGCGGCCGCACCCGGTGCGGCGGACTCCGGCGCGGGTACCGACGCGGGTACCAGCGAGGACCTGCTCACCGAGACCTACCAGGCGCACTACCGCTCGCTGCTGCGCCTCGCCGCGCTGCTCCTGGACGACCTCTCCACCTGTGAGGACGTCGTGCAGGAGGCCTTCATCCGGGTGCACGCCGCCCGGCGCAGGGTGCGCGAGCCCGAGAAGACCCTGGCCTACCTGCGGCAGACGGTGGTCAACCTGTCGCGCTCCACGCTGCGACGGCGGATCCTCGGCCTGCGACTGCTGCCCAAGCCGATGCCTGACATGGCCAGTGCAGAAGAAGGTGCCTACGATGCCTTGGAGCGCGACCAGCTGAAGGCCGCGTTGAAGGGTCTGCAACGCCGTCAGCGGGAGGTTCTGGTGCTGCGTTACTTCGTGGACATGACGGAGGCGCAGGTGGCCGAGACCCTGGGCATCTCGCTCGGTTCGGTGAAGGCGTACGGCTCACGCGGACTCGCCGCCCTCCGGACCCAGATGGAGGCCGGACATGGCTGACGGCGCCCGCCAGCGGCCAGGGGACGACCACCTCCCGGACTTCTCCGCCGAGGAACGGGCGCTGCGCGAGCTCATGCACCACGCGGTGGACCGGATCCAGCCCGGAGTCGGCGCCCTGCCGCGGATCCGCCAGGCCGTACCCCGGCGGCGGGCCGCCCGGCGCGGGGCCTGGACGGGCGCGGCGGCACTGGCCCTGGCGGTCGCGATCGCGCTGCCCGTCCTGCACGAGGGCGACCACCTCGGACTGTCCGGCGGGCCCGGTTCGGCGAACGCCGGCGGCGCGACCCTCGCCGCCCCCACCGGCAGCGCGATCGGCGGCAGCGCCACCGGCGGGGGCGTACGCCCCGGCCCCGGCGGCGCGGGCAGCACCTCCCCGACCGGCACCGGCAGCGCCTCGCCGAGCCCCGGCGCGGACGCCACCCGCCCCGGCCCCGCCACCCCCACCGGGGCCCCCGGCACCGGGGACGGCGGGATCGTCCCGCTCTGCACCCGGGCCGACCTCGGCCAGGGCACCGCCCAGGTCGGCCCCGCGGACACCCAGGGCCGGATCTACGGCTCCTTCACGGTGTACAACGTCTCCGGCCGCAGCTGCCGCCTCGGCGGGCCGGGCGCGGTGGCCGTCACCGACGTCAGCGGCACCGACCGCAACCGGGTCCGCTCCGCCGACCACACCCCCGGCGACCCGGCCGGCAACCTGCCCGCGATGGACGCCGAACCGCCGCTGTTGGCCCCGCAGGCCGGGTACAAGGTGCCGTTCGCCTGGATCCCGGACCAGGGCTGCGGCTCCTCCGGCGGCGCCACCACCGCGCCGACCTCCGGCACCAACCAGGCCTCCCTGACCACCCAGGGCCCCGCCGGCTCCTCCGGCGCGGCCCCGAACTCCGGCACCGGCGCCTCGGCGGCGCCGAGCTCCAACCCGCAGGCCAGCCCCTCGCCCACCTCCGGGCCCACCGCGGCGCCGAGCCCCACCGCCACCCCGAGCGGCAACCCGACCGGCGCCCCGCCCACCGCGACCATCGCCCACACCCCGGCCCCCGGCAGCCCGGCGGTCGCCACGGCCTCGCTGCCGGTCGGGTGCGGGGGGACGCTCTACCGGGGCGGGGTCCAGCCGTCCGGCGGGTCGGCGGCCCGGCCCTCGGGGACGCCCGCGGCGGGCTGAGCCGGGGGCGGCGCGGGCGCCGGTGGTGGAGGATCCGGGCTCGGCGCGGGCGGCGGCGGTGCAGGACCCGGGCTCGGCGCGGGCGTCGTCGGCGCGGCGTTCTGCGGCCGATCCGGCGGGCGGAGGCGGACCCTGTGGTCCGGCGCGGTGTGAGGAGTGGTTACCGTGGGGGGTGTGTACCGGTTCCTCCTGACTCCGCGCTGGCTGGGCGGCACCGCCCTGGCCGTGGCGGCCGTGGCGGTCTGCGTCTGGCTGGGCTCCTGGCAGCTCGGCCGGTTCGAGGACCGCGTCTCCACTCACCAGGAGACCAAGCAGTCGCTCGCCGCTTCGGGTGAAGCCCGTCCGATCGACGCGCTGCTCGGCCCGGCCACCCCGCAGGTGACCACGGAGACCGTCGGCAAGTCCGTCACGGCCTCCGGGGAGTACGACACCGAGCACCAACTCCTCGTCCCCAACCGGGTGTTGGACGGCAAGCAGGGCTACTACGTGCTGACCCCGCTGCGTACCGCCGACGGACACGCCGTCGCCGTGGTGCGGGGCTGGGCGCCCGGCAACCCGCCCGGCGACCCGTCCGGCGCCGCCCACGCGGTCGGGCCGGCCCCCACCGGGCCGGTGACGGTGACCGGGCGGCTCCAGGCCAATGAGTCGGTCGGCAGCAACGGCGCGGTCGCGGGCGGCCTGCCCGCCGGGCAGCTCGGCATGATCAACCGGGCCTCGCTGCTGAACGTGCTGGAGTACGACGGCTGGTACGACGGCTGGGTCTCCGCCGACCAGGTGCCCGCCGGTCTGACCGCCGTACCGACCGTCCAGCCGCAGGGCGGGGACGGGCTCACCCTGCGGGCCTTCCAGAACCTGGGCTACACGCTGGAGTGGTTCGTCTTCGGCGGGTTCGTGGTCTTCATGTGGTTCCGCCTGGTGCGCCGGGAGGCGGAGGCGGAGCAGGACCGGGCCCTCGGGCTGGACCCGGTCCTGGACTGAGCCGCCCGGTCAGCGGGTCGGCCTGCCGGGGGGCGGGGTGGGCACCGGGGTCGGCTTGAGCGGTGCGGTCGGTGCGGTCGGTGCGCCGGTCGGTGTGATCGGTGCTGCGGGGCCGGTCGGGGGCCCCGACGGGGTCGACGAGCTGCCTCCGCTACCTCCGCTACCGAAGGGCGTCGCCGTGTCCTCGTCCACCGGCGTGCTCCCGCCGCGGCAGTGGCCGCGCCCGGCCGACCCGTTGTTCGAGCCGTAGTGGTCGATGTGGTGGTGCGTGGTGCGACCGCCGCCCTTCGAACCGCTGGTGCCGCTCGAACCGCCGGAGCTGCTGGAGCCGTGCGAACCGCCGGAACTGCCGGAACTGCCGGAGCTGCTGGACCCACCGGAGCCGTGCGATCCGCCGGACCCGTGCGAACCGCCGCGCTCGGCCGCGTCCTCCTCAGCGCCCGGCTGGTAGGACGCCCGGAGGACCGTCGCCCCGGCCGCCGGAGCGCTCGCCCGGGTCGCCGAGCCGCTGGGCGCGGGCGCCGGGTGCGCGGCGGGAGCCGTGGGCGTGGCCGGCGCCGTGGGCGTGGCCGGCACCGGGGCCGTGGCCGGGGGCGGGCAGGCGACCTCGTCGCCGTGCGAGCCCGAGCAGCCGCTCAGCACCAGCACCAGCACCCCGGCCACCGCCGCCCCCGCGACCGCCGACAGACGGCTCACCCAGCCGCTCCGCTGCCGCCGTCGGGGACCCCGAGGTGCCGCCGGACGAAGTCGATCTCCAGCCGCAGCTGCCGGATCCGCTCCTCCACCACCAGCGAGCCGTGCCCGGCGTCGTACCGGTACACCTCGTGCGGCTTGTCGAGCTGCTCCAGCCGCTCGACGTAGTTCTCGATCTGCTGGATCGGGCAGCGCGGGTCGTTGACCCCGGCGCTGATGTACACCGGCACCCGCACCTGCTCGACGTAGCTCAGCGGCGAGGAGGCGGTGAAGCGCTCGGGGACCTCCTCGGGGGTGCCGCCGAAGAGGGTGCGGTCGAGCGACTTGAGCGCCTCCATCTCGTCGGCATACGCGGTGTGGTAGTCCGCGACCGGTACCGCGGCGACGCCCAGCGACCAGCTGTCGGGCTGCACGCCCAGGCCGAGCAGGGTCAGGTAGCCGCCCCAGCTGCCGCCGGTGAGCACCAGTCGCCGCGGGTCGGCGAGGCCGCTGGAGACGGCCCACTCCCGGACCGCCGCGATGTCCTCCAGCTCGATCAGGCCGACCCGCTCGTGCAGCGCGTCCGTCCAGGCCTGGCCGTAGCCGGTCGAGCCGCGGTAGTTGACCCGGACCACCGCGAAGCCGTGGTCCAGCCAGGCGGCCGGTCCGGCGGCGAAGGAGTCGCTGTCGTGGTGGGTCGGGCCGCCGTGGACCTCGAAGACCGTCGGGTACGGCCCCGGGCCCCCGGTCCGCGGGCGCTGCACCAGGGCGTGCACCCGCCCGCCGGGACCGTCCACCCAGACGTCCTCGACCGGGACGGAGCCGGGCGGCACCGGGCCGGGCGCCCGCAGCACGACCGCACCCGCGGTGGAGCGGACGGCGGAGGGCTCGGCGGCCGAGGACCACAGGTACTCGACGGTGCCGTCCGGGCGGGCGGTGGCGCCGCCGACCGTGCCGCGCGGGGTCTCCAGGCGGGTCAGCCGGCCGTCCGCGAGGTCGTACGTGAACAGCTCGCTGCGCGCCTCGTACTCGTGCTCGACCAGCAGCGCCCCGGCGCCGGGGCGCCACTGCGCGGAGACGTCGCCGGGCAGCTCGCGGCCCTGCTCGTCGCGGAGCGGGAGGGCGGTCTCGGCGCCGGTCGCGACGTCCCAGATCATCGGCTCCCAGCGGCCGGTGCGCTGGTGGGCGACCAGCAGCCGGGTGTCGCCCTCGACCGGGGCGAAGCCCAGGCAGGCGACGCCGCGCGGCTCGTCCCGGCCGGTGACCTCGTCCAGTTCGGCGACGGTCTCGATCCCGTCCCCGGTGAGCCGGACCACCCGGATGGCGGAGTGCATCGCGTCGCCGTGCTCGGTGTGGTCGACGGCCAGCAGGGTGGCGTCGTGGCTGAGGTCGCCGACGCCGCCGTACTCCTCGTGCCGGTAGATCTCGACCGGCGCGGCCGCGCCCGGTCGGCGCAGGTGCAGGGTGGTGCCGTCCTCGTCGGTGGAACGGCCGACGACCACCGTGCCGTCGCGGCCCAGCGCCAGGCCGGCCGAGTAGGAGGCGGCGAGGCCGGGCACGGCCTCCTCGTCCGGGCCGCCCGCGAAGGGCTGGCGGCGCCAGACGCCGAACTCGTCACCGTCGTGGTCGTCGAACCACCAGACCCAGGCGCCGTCCGGGGACAGCTCGGCGTCGGTGGTGCCGTTCGGCCGGTCGGTGACCTGGCGGTGGGAGCCGGTGGCACGGTCCCAGGCGTAGACCTCGTAGGTGCCGGTCGCGTTGGACACGTACAGCGCCCGGTCGGGGGCGTCCTCGGCCCAGTCGGGCAGTGACACCCGGGCCGCCCTGAACCGCTGCTCCCACGCCGGTACGGTGCTCTTCTCCTCGCTCATCCGACCATCCAACCCGATCGGGGGGACGGAACGGAACGGGCGGGCGGGGATCGCCCCGCCCGCCCGGCTTCCTCCGGCGGCCTGCCCGGGTCGTGCTCCTCGGCGGCCCGCCCGGGTGGTGCTCCCAGGGCGTTCTCCCGGGTCGTGCCCCCGCGACGTTCTCCCGGGTCGTGCTCCTGCGGCATTCACGAACGGCGCGGCACCAGCCGGACCAGGCCCACCAGCACCAGCTCCAGCACCGCCAGCACCGCCGTGCTGCGGACGAAGGCCGCCGTCGGGTCGTCGGCGACGTAGTAGACCAGGCCGATCAGCGCGACCCCGACGGCGCCGCCGACCTGCTGCACGGTGGCCACCGCCCCGGCCGCCGCCCCGGCCAGCTGCGGCTCCACGGCCGCCAGGGCGACGGTGGTGACCGGCGCGATCACCAGGCCCATGCCGAGGCCGTCCACGAACAGCCCGGGCGCCAGCCACCAGACGGTGCCGTCCGCGCCGGCGTCGGCGGCGAACGCGAGCAGGCCCAGCCCGGCGGCCATCAGCAGCCCGCCGACGGTGATCGTGCGCGGCTCGCCGAGGCGCGCGGTGACCCGGTGGGTGGCGTTCGAGGTCAGCAGGTAGCCGAGGCCGATCGCGGTGAACACCAGCCCGGCGCCGAGCGCGTCCAGTCCGCGGCCCAGCTGCAGGTGCAGGGCGAGCACCAGGAAGAACGAGGCCTGGCCGAGCCAGAAGACCAGTTGGGCGAGCAGCCCGGTGCCGAAGGCACGGCCGCGGAACAGCCGGGTGTCCACCAGCGGGGTGCCCCGGCCCGTACTGCGGTGCTGGTGGACGGCGAACGCCACCAGCACGGCGACCGCCGCGCCGAGGCAGAGCAGCGTCCACAGCGGCCAGTCGAGGCCCGGTCCCTGGATCAGCGGCAGCACCAGGGCGGTCAGCCCGACCGTCGCCAGCAGCACCCCGACCGGGTCCAGGCCCGGCCGCTGCGGCGCCCGCGACTCCGGCAGGCAGCGCCGGACGGCGGCCAGCGCGGCCAGGCCGATCGGCAGGTTGATCAGGAAGCAGCTGCGCCAGCCCAGGCCGAGAAGGTCCGCGCGGATCAGCAGCCCGCCGATCAGCTGGCCGAACACCGCGCCGACGCCCATCGTCAGTCCGTACCGGGCGAAGGCCCGGGCCTGCGCGGCGCCGCTGAACGCCGTCCGCAGGATCGCCAGCACCTGCGGGCCCATCAGCGCGGCCGCCAGGCCCTGCGCCACCCGGGCGCCGACCAGCGCGGACGCCGTCGGGGCGAGGCCGCAGCCCGCCGAGGCGAGGGTGAACAGGGACAGACCGAGCGCGAACACCCGGCGCCGGCCGTACCGGTCGCCGAGCCGGCCGGCGGTGACCAGCCCGACGGCGAGGGCCAGGCCGAACCCGGCCATCACCCACTGGACGACCGCCGGGCCGGCGCCCAGATCGGCCTGGACGGAGGGGACGGCGACGTTGACGACGAAGGTGTCGAGGGCGGTCATGAAGGTGGCGGTCAGGATCACCGGCAGCAGGCCCCGGGGGGCGGGTGCCGCCGGGGCGGCGGGGGTAGCGGGGGTAGCGGGCGGAACGGGGGTAGCCGGGCCGGGGGCCTTGGCGGGGGCTTTCAGTGCGGTGCTCAACTCGGGTTCTCCTCTCTCGGGCGCCCCGCCCTCAGGGGGCGGGGGGGCGCCCGGGGGGGGGGGGGCCCCGGGGGGGGGGGGGTTGTAAAAAGAGTACCTGGCGCGGACACAAGACGAGTTATATTGTGTGGGGGGGGCGAGCGTGAAAATAGGG
>NZ_JBHYGR010000207.1:0-12317 GCF_042738155.1 Kitasatospora sp. NPDC059088
GGGGGGGGGGCGGGGGGGGGGTGGGCGGCGCGCGGCCCGCGTGCTCTGCTCCGCCGGGTGCTGGGCACCGACGTCCGGTGGGACCTGCCGACCCCGCACGCCTCCGGCGACGAGGCCGGCCGGCAGCTGCGCTACCGGCGGGTCTGCACCCGGATCCGGGAGCAACTGCCGCCCTCGCGCGGGCTGTTGGTCGTCGTCCCGGAGGGCGACGAGCCGGCCCGCCGGGCCGCCGACCGGCTGGCCGCCGAGGCGGGCGGCGAGCCGCGGCTGCGGGTCGTGGGGGTGCCGGTCACCCGGCCGCTGGTGCCGGACCGCGAGGAGGAGGCCGGCGCCCTGGTCGTGCTCAGCGCGGGCAGCTGGACGGCGGGGGAGCTGGCCGGCCTGGCCGGGGCGTGCGCGGACGCCGAGCACGAGCTGGTCGGCATCGTGGTGGCCGACCTGGTCCAGGGCGGCCCCGAGCGCCCGACCGGCCGCCGTACGGGCGGCGCCGAGCCGGTGCTCGCGGGCGCCGCCGCGGCGCGGCCCGAAGCCGATGACGAAACGGGGGGATGATCGGGGTGACGACGAGTACGACGGGGGAGTCGTCGACCGCCGCTCCACTGCTGGACCTCCAGTCGCTGGTGGTCGCGGTGCGCAGGCGCCGCCGCCTCTGGTGCGCCCTGGCGCTGCTCGGCCTGCTGGCCGGCGCGGCACTGGCCGTCCTGCGGCCGCCGCCGCCCAGCGCGACGGCCAAGGTGCTGGTCGCCCACGCGGCGGACCAGCCGAACGACCCCGGAACGCTGATCCGCACCGACGCCGCCCTGCTCCAGACCACCGGGATCGCCGGCGCGGCGCTGAAAGCCCTCGGATCCGCCGAGAAGCCCGAGGACTTCATGAAGGAGTACGCGGGGGCGGGCCTGACCAACAACCTGCTGGAGATCACCGTGACCGGGAAGAGCGACGCCGAGGCCCAGGCCCGCGCCAAGGCGCTGGCCGAGGCCTTCGTCGCCGACCACGTGCAGCGGATCCAGGAGGCCGCGGACGCCGAGTCCAAGGCCCTGCTCGACCAGCGCGACCGGATGCGCCAGGAACTCGACCAGGTCAACCAGCAGATCGGCACCGGCACGCAGCCGAACGGCGCCAAGGGGCCGGCCAACCTGGAGTCGCTCTACGCCAGCCGGGCCGAACTCACCGCCCGGATCACCGACTTCGGCCAGCGCGCCGCCGAGGCCAAGGTCGGCGCGCCCCGGCTGGTGGCCGGCACCCAGATCGTGGACGCCCCGCACGCGGTGCGGCAGTCGCTGCCGAAGACGGCCGCCACCGATGCCGGGATCGGAGCCGTCCTCGGGCTGTTCCTCGGGATCGCCGTGGCCGCCGTCGGCGCGGTGGTGGCGGACCGCCCGGTGCTGCGCCGGGAGATCGCGGCCCACCTCGGCGCCTCCGTGATCGCGGAGCTGGCGCGGGTGCCGCGCCGCTCGCGCGGCCGCTGGCAGCTGCGCCGGACCAGGGCCGCCCGGGAACGGGTCACCGCCACCCTGGCCCGCACCGTGCGCGGCTGTGCCGAGCCGGTGTCGCTGCTCGAACTGGGCTGCGCGCACAGCACCGGCGCGCTCGCCCTGGACCTCGCCGGGGCGCTGACCGAGCAGGACGGCCCCGTGGTCGTCGTCGACGGGCTGCCCGGACCGCAGCTCGCCCGGCGCACCGCGAAGCCGGGGGAGCCGACCGTGGTCCGCGGCGAACAGGCCGGGGCCGTTCCGCAGCCGCAGGAGCGCCGGGTCGGCGTCGGCTCGGTGGCGCCCGGCACGGCCTGGACCGACCTGCGGTACCTCGGCACCCGGACGGTGCTGGTCGTCCGGGCCGGGGCCGGCAGCGCCGCCTGGCTGCACACCGTGGCCCGCCAGCTCGCCGAGCAGCGCGTCCCGGTGCTCGGCGTGGTGCTGATCGACCCCGACCCGCGCGACCGCACCGACGGCACCCGCTGGGACGGGCCGCCCGCCGCGCCGCCCGACCGCGACGAACGGCCCGCCCGGCTGATCCGGCTGGGCCGACGGCGGACCGAACGACTACCGGCCTGGACCGCACGGGTCCCGGACATCGACCAGGAGGCGAGGTAGGACATGTGCGGCATCGCAGGAACGTACCGGTGGCCGGACGGGAAGGTCGTGACCGACCTGCTCACCGACACCCTCGCCCACCGCGGCCCGGACGGCGCCGGCCGGTACAGCCACTCCCTCGGCGACGGCGAGGTGCACCTGGGGCACCGCCGGCTGGCCATCGTCGACCTCTCCGGGACGGGCGCCCAGCCGATGGCCAAGGACGGCCTGGTGCTGACCTACAACGGCGAGCTGTACAACGCCCCCGAGCTGCGCGCCGAACTGGCCGCCACCGGGGTGCGCTTCCGCGGCACCTCCGACACCGAGGTGCTGCTGGAGGCCTGGCGGCGCTGGGGCACCGACTGCCTGCCCCGGCTGCGCGGCATGTTCGCCTTCGGGGTCTTCGACGAGCGGACCGGCGAGCTGGTGCTCGCCCGCGACCAGCTCGGCATCAAGCCGCTGTTCCTGCTCCGGCGCGGCGAGGGCCTGGTGTTCGCCTCCGAGCTCAAGGCGCTGGCCGCCGCCACCGGCGGCTCGCTGGAGGTGGACCACGCGGCGATGGTGGCCTCGCTGCTCTACTACTGGGTGCCGGACTCGCGGTGCGCGTACCGCGAGGCGGAGAAGCTGCCGCCGGGCAGCTGGCTGCGCTGCCGGCCCGACGGCCGGGTGGAGCGCGGCCGGTACTGGCACCTGCGGGAGGTCGCCGCCGAGGGCCGGGAGCGGGCCCGGGCCGGCGAACTGCCGGACCTCGCCGCGATCGTCGAGGAGTCGACGCGGCGCCACCTGCTCTCCGACGTCCCGGTGGCGACCTTCCTCTCCGGCGGACTGGACTCCAGCTACCTGACCGCACTGGCGGCCCGCGACCGCCCGGGGATCTCCGCCTACACGATCGGCTTCCGCGCCGAGGACGCCAGGTTCGAGGCGATGCCGGACGACCTGCGCTACGCCCGGCAGGTGGCGGCGCAGTTCGGCGTCGACCTGCACGAGATCGAGATCGCCCCGGACGTGCTGGACCTGCTGCCGCGGATGACGTACCACCTGGACGAGCCGATCGGCGACCCGGCCGCCATCAACACCTTCCTGATCTGCTCGGCCGCCCGGGAGGCCGGGGTCAAGGTGCTGCTCTCCGGGATGGGCGCCGACGAGCTGTTCGCCGGCTACCGCAAGCACCTGGCCAACCAGCTGGCGCTGCGCTACCAGCGCGTGCCGCGGCCGCTGCGGCGCGGCCTGTCCGCCGCGGTGGACCGGCTGCCGGTGGCCACCGCCAACCGGGGGCTGCGCTCGGTGCGGTTCGCCAAGCGCTTCCTCTCCTTCGCCGACCTGCCGGAGGAGACGGCGTTCCGGCGCAGCTACACCATGTACGACCGGGAGGAGCTGCTCGCCCTGGTCGACCCGGACCTCGCCGGGACGGTCCAGGACGTGCTGGACGAGCACGCGGACGTCTACCGGGACAACGAGCTCGACGACTTCGTCAACCGGATGTGCCTGGGCGACGCCCGGATGTTCCTGCCGGGCCTCAACCTCGCCTACACCGACCGCTCCAGCATGGCCGCGTCGACCGAGGTGCGGGTGCCGTACGTGGACGTCGAGGTGGTCAGGGCCGCGTTCACGGTGCCCGGCGACCGCAAGATCGTCGGACGCCAGGGCAAGGCCGTGCTCAAGGAGGCGGCCACCTCCGTGCTGCCCCGGGAGATCGTCTACCGGCCCAAGGGCCTGTTCAGCGCGCCGCTGCGGGCCTGGATGAGCCGGGACCTCGCCCCGCTGGTGCGCGAGGTGATCAACGACGGCGAGCTGGTGCGCTCCGGCTTCCTGCGCCGCGACGCACTGGCCCGGCTGGCTGCCGAGGACGCCGCCGGGCAGCAGGACTTCTCCAAGCACCTGTGGCACGTGCTGACCCTGGAGTACTGGTACCGCGGCGCGACCTCAGGCTCCGCCGCCCACTGAACTGCGAGAGAAGCAAGGGGACTTCCGGTGAAACAGGTTGTGCAGAACTACAAGAGCGGCGAGCTGTCGGTGCTCGACGTGCCGGTGCCGGGGTGCAAGCCGGGCGGGGTGCTGGTGCGCAGCGCCTTCTCGCTGATCTCCACCGGGACCGAGTTGATGAAGGTGTCCGAGGCCGGGATGTCGATGGTGGGCAAGGCCCGCTCGCGCCCCGACCAGGTGGCCAAGGTCATGCAGAGCGTCGCCACCAACGGCCTGCCCGCCACCTACCGCAAGGTGATGGGCAAGCTGGACTCCTACACGCCGCTGGGCTACTCGCTGTGCGGGGTGGTGGAGCAGGTCGGCGCCGGGGTCGACGACGTCAAGGTCGGCGACCTGGTGGCCTGCGCGGGCAACGAGCACGCGCTGCACGCCGAGCTGAACTGGGTGCCGAAGAACCTCTACACCCCGGTCCCGGACGGCCTCGCGCCGCAGCACGCGGCCTTCGGCACCGTCGGGTCCATCGCCCTCCAGGGCGTGCGCCAGGGCGAGCCGCAGCTCGGCGAGGTGGCGCTGGTGATCGGCCTGGGGCTGATCGGCCAGCTGGTGGTGCAGCTGCTCACCGCCGCGGGCGTCCGGGTGGTCGGGGCGGACCCCGACCCGGTGCGCTGCGAACTCGCCGAGCGGCTGGGCGCGGTGGCCTGCGGCGATCCGGGCTCCGCGGTGGTGGAGACCGCCGTCGCCGAGCTGACCGACGGCCACGGCGTGGACCAGGTGTACCTGGCGGCCGGCGGCGGCAGCAACCAACCCGTCGAGCTGGCCGCGCAGTTGAGCCGGGACCGCGGCCGGGTGGTGGACATCGGCAAGTGCCGCCTCGACCTGCCCTGGAACGCGTACTACGAGAAGGAGCTGGACGTCCGGTTCTCCCGCTCCTACGGCCCCGGGCGCTACGACCCGGAGTACGAGCTCGCGGGCCGGGACTACCCGATCGGCTACGTGCGCTGGACCGAGCGCCGCAACCTGGCCTGCTTCCTCGACCTCGCCGCCCGCGGCCGGGTGGACGTGGCGCCGCTGATCTCCCACATCGCCGACTTCGACGACGCGGTGGAGACCTACCGGCGTTTGAAGGACGGCGAGTTGAAGGCCGTGGCGGTGCTGTTCCAGTACCCGGGCGCCGAGGCCGGGCCGGCGGCGCAGGCCCCGACGCTGGCCGTCCCCGAGGTGCGGCGCCCGGGCCGGGCCGCCGCCCCCGCCCGGCCGGCCGGGACGCCGGTGCGGCTGGCGTTCGTCGGCGCGGGGAACTACGCGACGTCGATGCTGCTGCCGCACCTGGCCCAGCGCGAGGGCGTCGCGCTGTCCACCGTCGTCACCACCACGGCGCTGTCCGCGGCCAACGCCCAGCGCAAGTTCGGCTTCGACCGGGCGACCACCGACCTGGACGCCGTGCTCGGCGACGACTCGATCGACGCGGTCTTCGTGGTCACCCGGCACAGCTCGCACGCCGCACTGACCGAGCGGGCGCTGCTGGCCGGCAAGCCGGTGTTCGTGGAGAAGCCGCTGGCCCTCACCGAGGACGAACTGGCGCGCGTGCTCGCCGCGGTGGAGGAGTCCGGCAACGACCGCCTCCAGGTGGGCTTCAACCGCCGCTTCGCGCCGCTGCTGCGCGAGGCCAGGAGCCACTTCGGAGCCCGCAGCGGCCCGGCGAGCCTGCGCTACCTGGTCAACGCCGGGCGGCTCCAGCACGGCAGCTGGTACCTCCAGCAGGGCACCGAGGGCTCGCGGTTCGCGGGCGAGGGCGGGCACTTCATCGACACGGCGAGCTGGCTGCTGGGCGCCGACCCGGTCTCGGTGTACGCCGTCGCCCCGGCCGGCAACGAGGACCTGCAGATCGTGCTGGGCTACCCGGACGGCTCCACCGGCACCCTCAGCTACGTCACCACCGGCGCGCCCGGCTTCCCCAAGGAGACGCTGGACCTGGTCGCGGACGGCAAGGTGCTCAAGCTCGACGACTTCGTCCGCGCCTCGGTGCACTTCAGCGGCACGGCCGGACGCAAGCGCTGGGTCAGCTCCCGGCTGCCGAAGGCCCGGGACAAGGGCCAGTCCGCCGAACTGGCCTCGTTCGTCAAGGCGGTGCGGACCGGCGGGCCGATGCCGGTACCGCTGGAGTCGCTGGTCGCCACCACGGCGGCCACCCTCGCCGTCCAGGCCGCCCTGTCCGGCGGCGCGCCGGTGACCCTGGCGGGGCCGAAGTGACCATGAGTCCGGGCTGGTACCTGCGCCGGCTGTCCCGGATGGGACCGCAGGAGGTCGGCGGCCGGGCCGGCGACGTGCTGCGCCGGCGGCGGTGGCGCGCGGCGCCGCCGAGCGCCCCGGCCGTCACCGGCGCCCGGTTCACCGCCGTCCTGCCCGCCGGGGCGCTCGCCGCCGTCCCGGCGGACGCCGCCAAGCGGCTGGTCGCCGCGGCGGACCGGCTGATGGACGGGCACGCCGAGTACTTCGGGGTGGAGCGCGCCGACCTGGCTGCCCCGGACTGGTGGCTCGACCCGAAGACCGGCCGACGCGCCCCGGACGGCTACGCCTTCGACCTGCCCTACCGGGACGAGGACGCGGTCGGCGACATCAAGCAGATCTGGGAGCCGTCCCGGCACCAGCACCTGACGGTGCTCGCCGCCGCCTACGCGCTGACCCGCAACGAGCGGTACGCCGAGCGGGCGGCCGAGCACCTGCGGTCCTGGTGGCAGGCCAACCCGCCGCTGCGCGGCGTGCACTGGATCAGCGGCATCGAGCTGGGCATCCGGCTGCTGTCCTGGGTGTGGGTCCGCCGGCTGCTCGACGGCTGGCCCGGCGCGGCCGGGCTGTTCGAGGACAACCCGGTGGCACTGGAGCAGATCTGGCACCACCAGCACTGGCTGGCCGCCTTCCCCAGCCGGGGCTCCTCGGCGAACAACCACGTGATCGCCGAGGACGCCGGGCAGTTCGCGGCGGCCTGCGCGTTCGACTGGTTCCCCGCCTCGGAGCGCTGGCGCGCCGACGCGCTGCGCTCGCTGGAGCGGCAGCTGCGCGCCAACACCTTCCCCTCCGGGCTCAACCGCGAACTGGCCACCGAGTACCACGGACTGGTCCTGGAACTCGGCCTGGCCGCGGTGGCCGAGGCGGACGCGGCCGCCGTGCCCGTCCCCGGGACCGTCCGGTTGGTGCTGCTGCGGATGACCGACGCCCTCGCGGCCGTGGTGGACGAGCGCCTGCGCCCGCCCCGCCAGGGGGACGCCGACGACGGGCACGGCCTGGTCCTGGACGGCGCGGGCACCGACCGCTGGGCCTCGCTGCTGGCCACCGGGGAGGCCGTGTTCGGCCGGCTCCCCTGGTGGCCGGCGGTGACCGGCACCGATGTGCGCACCCCGCTGCTGGCCGCGCTGCTGCGGCCGTACGCCCAGGACGGCACGGTGGCCCGCCCGGCGGCGCGGCCGGTGCACCTCCCGGACGCGGGCATGACGGTGCTGCGGGCCCCGGCGTGGAGCGACCCCGGGGAGAGTCGTACGGGCGAGATCTGGTGCCGCTGCGACGGCGGCCCGCACGGCTTCCTGTCCATCGCCGCGCACGGCCACGCCGACGCGCTGTCCGTGGAGGTCCGCTACGAGGGCGTCGACGTGCTCGCCGACCCGGGGACGTACTGCTACCACGGGCAGCCCGAGTGGCGGCGCTACTTCCGCTCGACGCTGGGCCACAACACCCTGGAGCTGGCCGGCACCGACCAGTCCGTCCCCGGCGGCCCGTTCCTGTGGACCAGGCACGCCCGCACCCGCGTCCTGGTCGCGGACACCTCCGACCCGGCGGTGGCCCGCTGGTGCGCCGAGCACGACGGCTACCAGGAGACGGTGCACCGCCGCCGGGTGGAGCTGACGGCCGCCACCCGGGAGCTGCGGGTGGTCGACCAGGTGCGCGGCCCGGCGCGGGTCGTACGCCTGGCGTTCCACCTCGGCCCGGCGGTCAGCGCCGAACTGTCCGGCCACCGGGCCGTGCTGACCTGGACCAGGGACGGCCAGGACCGCTCCGCGGTGCTCGACCTGCCCGGGCAGCTGGCCTGGCGGGCGCACCGCGGCGAGAGCACGCCGCCGCTGGGCTGGTACTCGGCCGGCTTCGGCCGCAAGGAGCCCGCCACCACGCTGATCGGCACCGGAACCGCCGACGGCGAGCGGGAGTTCATCAGCGTCCTCGGGTTCCGGGGCTAGCGGGAGGATGGGGACGGTGGGGATCACCAGGTGGCGCCGGGCGGCGTCGGCCGCGTCGGTGCTGGTGCTCGCGCTGCTGGCGGCGGCGGGCTGCACCAGCACGTCGGACGCCCCGGCGGAGCCGACCGCCCCGCCGTCCCCGGCCACGGCGGTGGCCCGGGTGTGCGACCACACCGAGGCCGGGCCGGCCACCGCGCCCGCCGGCGCGGTGACGGTCGACCCCGAGGTGGTCAACGACCTGGCGGCGAAGACCAAGGCCAGCCCGCCGAACACCACGTTCTGGCTCGGACCGGGGACGCACAGCCTCGAAGCGGACCGCTACGCCCAGGTCGTCCCCAAGGACGGCGACAGCTACCTCGGCGCGCCCGGCGCGGTGCTCGACGGCCACGGGACCAACCAGTACGCCTTCGGCGGCGGCGCCGGGAACGTCACCCTCCGCTACCTGACCGTGCAGGGCTTCGTCGCCCCGCAGAACGAGGGCGTGGTCAACCACGACTCGGCCGACGGCTGGGTGATCGAGCACGCGACGATCCAGCGCAACTCCGGCGCCGGGCTGATGGCGGGCGCCCACCAGAAGGTCCGCGCCAGCTGCCTGCGCGGCAACGGGCAGTACGGCATGAACGCCTACAAGTCCGGCGCGCCGCTGGGCGACCTGCTGGTCGAGGACAACGAGATCACCGGCAACGACACCGACCAGTGGGAGAAGCGCCAGCCCGGCTGCGGCTGCACCGGCGGCGTCAAGTTCTGGGCCGTCAACGGCGCCGACGTGCTCGGCAACTGGGTGCACGACAACCGCGGGACGGGCCTGTGGGCCGACACGAACAACAACGACTTCCGGATCGAGGGCAACCTGCTGGAGTCCAACGACGGCGCCGCGCTGATCTACGAGACCAGCTACAACGCCGTCATCCGCGACAACACGATCCGGCGCAACAACTGGGTGGACGGCCGCCGTTCCGCCGACCGCGGCGACACCTTCCCGTTCGCCACCGTCTACCTGTCCGAGTCCGGCGGCGAACCGCGGATCAAGGCCCGCACCGACACGATCGAGATCGACCGGAACACGCTGGAGGACAACTGGTCCGGCATCACCCTGTGGGAGAACGCCGACCGGTTCTGCAACAGCCCGGCCAACACCTCCTCCGGCGCCTGCACCCTGCTGGTCCAGGACACCGCCCGCTGCGCCCGGCCGGGCATCGCCGCCGCACCGCTGTACGACGACTGCCGCTGGAAGACCCAGCGCGTCGACGTCCACGACAACCGCTTCACGCTGGACCCGTCCGTGGTCGGCTGCACCACGACCTGCGGCCGGATGGCGGTGCTGGCCAACTACGGCACCTTCCCGGACTGGTCGCCGTACAAGGGCGAACCGGTGGCCGACGCCGTCACCGGCAAGCAGCAGAACCGCTGGCACGACAACACCTACGTCGGGCCGTGGAGCTTCGTCGCCCACGACCCGAGCCGCACCCTCGACTTCGAGCAGTGGCAGGGCGCGCCGTACCAGCAGGACCAGGGCAGCACCCTCAAGCCCGGGGCCGGTGGTTGAGGTGGCCGCGACCGCGACCCGCGCCCGGGACCTCACCCGCGAAGGGGGCCCGGCCGGCCCGCCGAGGACCGTCGAGCTGATCTGGGGCCTGCTGATCCTCAACACCCTCGGCTCCGCCGGGGCACAGACGATCATCCCGCTGCCCCGCTCGCTGATCCAGATGGCCACCATGGGCGCCCTGGTCTCCGCCTTCGCGCTGGCCCTGCTGCTCAACCTGCGGCTGCGGATCCGGCCCAGCGCCCTCCTGTTCCTGCTCACCCTGCTGCTGGTGCTGAGCGTGATCTCCAGCGCCAACCTGCACTCCGGTTACGGCGCGCTGTTCCGCTGCTTCCGGCTGACGCTCTTCGTCGCCACCCTGTGGCTGCTCAGCCGCTGGTGGGACGGCAGCCAGAGCTTCGTCCGGTTCCACATCCGGATGTACTTCGTGGTGCTGGTCTCGGTGGCCGCCGGCCTGGTCGCCTCACCGGGCGCGGCCTTCCCCGACGTCTACGGCGGGCGGCTGGTCGGCGCGCTGTGGCCGCTCACCCCGCCGCAGATCGGGCAGTACGCGGCGGTGATCATCGGGCTCACCGTGCTGCTCCTGCTGGACCGCCGCACCACCGGGGCGAGCGCGGCGACGATCATCGTGCCCTCGCTCGTCCTGCTCGCACTGACCCACACCCGCACCGCCACCATCGGACTGATCGCCGGACTGCTGCTGGCGATCGGCTCGCTGCTGCTGACCAGCGCCGCCGCCCGCCGGCTGTTCAGCTGGGCGGTGCTGCTCGCCACCGTGGTCGGGGTCGGCCTGAACTCCCTGCTCCAGGCCTGGTTCCTGCGCGGCCAGACCCAGGAGAACATCTCCAACCTCACCGGCCGCGCCAAGGTCTGGGACGCCCTGCTGGCGGCGCCCCGGACCACCGTCGAGCAGGTCTTCGGCATGGGGCTGGGCGACAAGTCCTTCGGCGGGCTGCCGATCGACAACAGCTGGCTGGCCGTCTACAACGAACAGGGCCTGGCCGGGGTCGCCGTGGTGGCCGTGGTCTTCGTGGTGCTGGGCGGCGTCGCGCTGCTGCGGCCGCCCTCGCTCGCCCGGGCCGGTGCGATCTTCCTGATCGGCTACTGCGCGATCGCCTCGTACACCGAGGCCGGGCTGGGCGACGCCTCGCCGTACCTGCTGCACCTGACCGTGGCCGCCTCGCTGCTGGCGGCGCCCGCCGGGCCCGCCGCCCTCGCGCCGCCCGCCCTCCTCCCGACCCCTGCTGCTCCCCGGCGGCGCACCGCGCCCCGGGCCCGGCGAACGGAGCTCACCTGACATGCGCGTCCTCGTGGTGCACAACCGCTACGCCTCGGCGCAGCCGAGCGGGGAGAACAAGGTCGTCGACCAGGAGGTGGGCCTGCTGCGGGAGGCCGGCCACCGGGTCGAGCTGTTCGAGCGGCGCAGCGACGACATCGCCCGCCGCTCGCTGCCGGGCAAGGCCGCGGTGCCGCTGCTGGTGCCCTGGAACCCGGCGGTGCGCGCGGAGTTGGCCGCCCGGCTGCGGGCCGAGCGGCCAGACGTGGTGCACGTCCACAACGTCTTCCCGCTGCTGTCGCCCGCGGTGCTGGCGGCCTGCGCCGACGCGGGCGTGCCCGCCGTCGCGACGCTGCACAACTACACCCAGGTCTGCCCGCCGGGCACCCTCCAGCGGGACGGCCGTCCGTGCACCGAGTGCGTCGGCGGCTCGCCGCTGCCCGCCGTGCGGCACGGCTGCTACCGGGGCTCCCGGCTGGCGACGGTGCCGCTCGCGGTGGGCCTGGTGGTCAACCGGCGGCGCTGGTGGACGGGGGTGGAGCGGTTCTTCTGCATCTCCGCGGCGCAGCGCGAGGTCCTGGTGCGGTCCGGGCTGCCGGCCGAACGGCTGGCGGTGAAGCACAACTTCGTGCCGGAGCCGGGCACCGTCCGCGCCGGAGCGGGGGAGCACCTGCTCTACCTGGGCCGGCTCGCGGAGGCCAAGGGCGTGCGGCTGCTGATGGCGGCCTGGGACCGGCTCGCCGCCGAGGGCGGGGTCGGGGTGCCGCTGGTCATCGCGGGCGCCGGGCCGCTGGAGGCGCAGGTGCGGGCCTGGGCGGCCGGCCGGGCGGACGTGCGCTGCGTCGGCCTGTACGACCAGGCGCAGTGCCGGGAGGCCGTCGCCCGGGCGGTCGCCGTGGTGGCGCCCTCGACCTGGCTGGAGGCCTTCGGGCTGGTCGTGGTGGAGGCGATGGCGGCCGGGGTGCCGGCCGTCGCCGCCGGTCACGGCGCCTTCGTCGAACTCGTCGAGGACGGGGTGACCGGGCTGCTGCACCAGCCGGGCGAGGCGGCCTCGCTCGCGGCCTGCCTGCGCCGGATCACGGCCGACCCGGCGGCCAACCGGGAGCTGGGCCGGGCCGCCCGGCGCCGGTACGAGCAGGGGTTCAGCCCGGCCGTCGGGCTGGAGCGCCTGGTGGAGGGGTACCGGGGGGCGTTAGCGGCGCGGGGCGGCGGCGCGGGCGGGGCGCCGGGGGGGGGGGACGGAGACGCTGGGGCTGTGTGATATAAAAAAATTAAGC
>NZ_JBHYGR010000208.1:0-12130 GCF_042738155.1 Kitasatospora sp. NPDC059088
AGCGGCGAGCGCGGCTTCGACCAGCACTCCGAGGAACGAGTCATCTTCGCCCACGTCGAGCGCATCGCCTGACACGGCCGCGCGCGGCCGGCCCCCTGCCTCCCCCCCCGGGGGGGTCCCCCGCCCCCCCCCACCCCTCTTTCGTTCGTTTCCGTGTCCGTTTCGGATCGATCTGCATCGATTCGCGTCGGCTCGGAGCGATTCTCAGCGATTCGGGACCGCCGAGGGGACCGCGAGCCATGACCGACCAGGACTTCCACCCGGGGCTCACCCCGGGACACCTGGGTGCGCCGGTGCTGGAGCCGGAGGGCCGTCCTCCGGGTGCGCCCCGGCCGCGCTCCGATGCGCCGGATCCGCACCGACGGCGTAACGGACTGGCCTGCGGACTCACCGCCTTCGCCCTGGTCGCCGTCTTCGGCGGGATCGGGCTCACCGGCTACACCTGGTTCCAGCACCAGCGCAAACCCGCGGCGGCCGCCGACTACGCGGGGCAGGGCAGCGGCAGCGTCCAGGTCTCGGTGCCGGAGGGCGCGGGCCTGTCCCAGATCGCCTCCGCGCTGGTCCGCAACGGGGTGGTGGCCAGCTCGCTCGCCTTCACCCGGGCGGCGAAGGGCAGCGCGGCCGCCGCCGGGCGGATCCAGCCCGGCACGTACACCTTGAAGCAGAAGATGTCGGCCGCCGCCGCGCTGTCCGTCCTGATCGACCCGGCCAACGCCAACGGCCTCACCATTCCCGAGGGGTGGCGCGGCTACCAGATCTTCGCGGCGATCGACAAGAAGCTCAACCTCCCCGCGGGCACCACCCAGAAGGCCGCCCAGGACCAGGGCGCCGAACTCGGCCTCCCGGACTTCGCCAAGGGCAGCCCCGAGGGCTACCTGTTCCCGGCCACCTACGCCGTCACCGACGGGACCACCGCGCTGGACCTGTTGAAGCAGATGGTCGAGCGGGCGGGCAAGGAGTTCAGCCGGGACGACGCCAACGTCGTCGCGCAGAACCTCGGGCAGAGCCTGTACGGGCTGGTCACCGTCGCCAGCATGGTCCAGGGCGAGGCCGACAACACCGAGGACATGGGCAAGGTGGCCCGGGTCATCTACAACCGGCTGGCCAAGGGGATGCCGCTCCAGCTGGACTCCACCATCAACTACGCCCTCGGCCGCTCGACCCTGAACACCACGGTCACCGACACCAGGCTGGACTCCCCGTACAACACCTACCTGCACCCGGGCCTGCCGCCGTCGCCGATCTCCAACCCGGGCCGGCAGGCGATCATGGCGGCGCTGGACCCGACGCCGGGGGACTGGGTCTACTTCGTGACCGTGAAGCCCGGGGACACCCGCTTCACCGACAGCTTCGAGGTGCAGCAGAAGAACGTCGCCGAGTTCAACGCCGCCCGGGCGGCCAAGCCGAGCGCCCCGGACTCGCCCGCTCCGAACGCCGCCGCCACCCCCTCGACACCGGGCGCCGCCACCCCGTGACGGCCCCGTACGCCGAGCGTGAGGTCGCTCACTGACAGTGCGTCCGCCCGGGCGGGGGTACGGCTGCGGTACGGTAACGTCTCCTCCCAGGCGCTGCGCTAGCACGCCGGTTCGAGAATCAGCCGGGACCGCGTCGTCCCGGACGGCCGGTCCGATCCTCCGGTCGTCACCGTCGGTTAAGGGGATCAATGACCGATCTGGGTGGGGGCTACGGCCCCCAGGGCGAGCCGTGGCACCCCGGTGATCCCGGGTACGGCGGTCAGCAGCCGGTCCCCGGCCAGCAGGACGGCCAGTGGCAGCAGTACCCGCAGCAGGACCAGCACGGCCAGCAGCCGTACGGGGACGCGCAGCAGGGGTACCCGCAGCAGCAGATCCACAACGGCCACCCCCAGCAGATGATGCCGCCCCAGGGGTACCAGCAGCACGGCATGCCGCAGCAGGGGTACCCGCAGCAGCAGATGCCGCAGCAGGGCTTCGACCAGGGGTACCCGCAGCAGGGCATGGGCCAGCAGGACATGGGTCATCCGGGCATGGGCCAGCCCGGCATGGGTCAGCAGGGGCAGGCCTACCCGCAGCAGATGCAGCAGGGCATGCCCCAGCAGCAGATGCAGCAGGGGATGCCCCAGCAGGGCTACGGGCAGCAGCAGATGCCGGTGCAGCAGCAGGGCATGCCGCAGCAGGTGCAGCAGGGGATGCAGCCGGGGATGCCCCAGCAGCAGGCCGGCATGCAGGAGCCCGCTCCGCAGCAAGCCCGGCCGCGGCGCGCCCGCCCGGCCGTGGAGCCCGAGGCCGCCTCCGGTCCCGGCCCGGACGGCATCGACTGGGAGGCCGAGGCCGCCGCGCTGGAGTCCGGCGCCGATCCGGTCGGCGGCGCGCACGAACCCGCGGAGGGGGAGTGGGACGGCCGCGCCGCGGAGGAGCACCACGAGGGCGACCTCTACCTCGACGAGCACGCCGAGGCCGAGCAGAGCGGTTTCCTCGGTGAGCAGGACGACTCCCGCGAGGCGAAGAAGAAGCGCAAGGAGAGCGGCAAGAAGGCGGGCCGTCGCAACGGCGGCGCCTGCCTGGTGGTCGCCGTGGTGCTGCTGGGCCTGCTCGGCGGCGGGGGCTGGTGGGGCTACGGCTTCTACCAGGACCACTTCGGTCCGCCGCCGGACTTCACCGGCGAGGGCACCGGCTCCGTCCAGATCGAGGTCAAGCAGGGCGCGGTCGGCGGGCAGATCGGTGCCGCCCTCAAGGCCGCCGGTGTGGTCAAGAGCGTCGACGCCTTCACCAAGGCCTGCGACGCCGAGCCCAAGTGCACCACGATCCAGTACGGCTTCTACACCTTGAAGAAGGAGATGCCGGCCGCGGCCGCGGTCAAGGAACTGCTGGACCAGGCGGGCGGCGCGGCGATCGTGTTCCCGGAGGGCAAGAACTCCTCCGAGATCTACGCCACCATCGACAGCAAGTTGAAGCTCCAGAAGGGCACCACGGCGGGCGTCGCCAAGGCGCAGGTCAACGACCTCGGGCTGCCGGCGTACGCGAACGGCAACATCGAGGGCTTCCTCTGGCCGACCCGCTACAACATCGCCGACGGCATGAAGCCCGAGGACCTGCTCAAGCAGATGGTGAAGACCGCCACCGACAAGTACGCCAACCTCGACGGCCAGGCCTCCAAGGCGGGCCTCAAGAACGGCTACGAGGTGGTCATCGAGGCGAGCATCCTGCAGCGCGAGGGCAACAACCCGGGCGACTTCGCCAAGATGGCCAGGACCATCCAGAACCGGCTGGCCAGCGACGCCGTGCGCCACACGCTCGGCATGGACACCACGCTGCAGTACTCGCTGGGCCGCAAGGAGCTCACGTCGAAGGACATCAACGACGGGTCCAACAAGTTCAACACCTACATCAACCCGGGCCTGCCGCCGACGCCGATCTCCAACCCCGGCGACGAGGCGCTCAACGCGGTGCTCAACCCGGCGGACGGCAAGTGGCTGTACTTCATCGCGATGTCCCCGACCAACACCCTGTTCGCCGAGACGGACAAGGAGCACGCGGCCAACGTCGAGGCGTACTGCAAGGCGGCGGGCCAGGGCTTCGACAAGGTCGGCCTGCACTGCACCACGAAGTAGGCGGCACCACCGAGTAGCCGTCACCGAACCGTCGTTCACGGAGAGGCAGTGTTGACCAGCAAGCACCGGGCGGCCGTCCTCGGCTCGCCGATCGCCCACTCGCTCTCGCCCGACCTGCACCGGGCCGCCTTCGCGGCGCTCGGGCTGGACGGCTGGCGCTACGACCGCTTCGAGGTCGACGAGGCCGCCCTGCCCGGGTTCCTCGCCGGGCTGGACGAGGCCGAGTGGGCGGGGCTGTCGCTGACCATGCCGTTGAAGCGGGCGATCATCCCGCTGCTGGACGAGGTCAGCGCCACGGCCCGGGCGGTGGACGCGGTGAACACCGTGGTGTTCACCGCCGACGGGCGGCGCACCGGGGACAACACCGACGTCCCCGGCCTGGTCAACGCGCTGAGCGAGCGCGGCATCGCCGAGGTGTCCGCTGCTGCCGTGCTGGGGGCCGGGGCCACCGCCTCCTCGGCGCTGGCCGCGCTGGCCCAGGTCTGCACCGGCGAGGTGACGGTCTACGTGCGCAGCGCCGAGCGGGCCCGGGAGATGGCCGAGCTGGGCGAGCGGCTCGGCGTGGCGGTGCGGACCGAGGACTGGGAGCGCGGTGCGGAGGCGCTGGAGCGGCCGCTGACCGTCTCCACCACCCCGGTCGGGGCGACCGACGGCTTCGCCGCGGGGCTGCCCACCGACCCGGGGGCGCTCTTCGACGTGCTGTACCACCCGTGGCCGACGGCGCTGGCCGCCGCCTGTGCCGCGCGCGGGGCGACCGTCCTCGGCGGACTGGACCTGCTGGTCCACCAGGCGGTGCTGCAGAGCGAGGCCTTCACCGGGCGGGCGCCCGGGCCGCTGGCGGCGATGCGCGGGGCGGGGGAGCGGGCGCTGGCCGGGGGCTGAGCCCCCGGGCCGGACGTGCCGTCGCGCGCGGCCGAATCGTTTCGTGGAGTGACCGGTTGCCGTCCGTCACGCGGACTGTGCCCCCGGGGGCTGCCGGGTCATGAAAGGATTCGGACAGAAGGCACGCTCGGGCGGGCCCCGGCGGTGCCGTGGGCCGGCCCGCTGATGAAGGAGCTCCGTTGGGTACGTTGCGCTGGCTGACGGCGGGGGAGTCGCACGGCCCCGCACTCGTCGCGACGCTGGAAGGCCTGCCCGCCGGTGTACCGGTCACCACCGACGTGGTGGCCGACGCGCTGGCGCGCCGCCGGCTCGGTTACGGCCGCGGGGCGCGGATGAAGTTCGAACAGGACGAGGTGACCTTCCTCGGCGGCGTCCGGCACGGCCTGACCATGGGCAGCCCGGTCGCGATCATGGTCGGCAACACCGAGTGGCCGAAGTGGGAGCAGGTCATGTCGGCCGACCCGGTCGACCCCGAGGTGCTGGCGGGCCTGGCCCGCAACGAGGCGCTGACCCGCCCCCGGCCCGGCCACGCCGACCTGGCCGGCATGCAGAAGTACTCGATCGAGGAGGCCCGGCCGATCCTGGAGCGCGCCAGCGCCCGGGAGACGGCCGCCCGGGTCGCGCTGGGCGCGGTCGCCCGTGCGTACCTGCGCGAGGTGGCCGGGATCGAGATCGTCAGCCACGTGGTCGAGCTGGCCGCCGCCAAGGCGCCGGCCGGCGTGCTGCCGCTGCCCTCGGACGAGGCCCGGCTGGACGCCGACCCGGTGCGCTGCCTGGACGCGGACGCGTCGAAGGCGATGGTCGCCGAGATCGACCAGGCCCACAAGGACGGCGACACCCTCGGCGGCGTGGTCGAGGTGCTCGCGTACGGCGTGCCGGTGGGCCTCGGCTCGCACGTGCACTGGGACCGCCGGCTGGACGCGCGGCTGGCCGCCGCGCTGATGGGCATCCAGGCGATCAAGGGCGTCGAGGTCGGCGACGGCTTCGACCTGGCCCGGGTCCCCGGGTCGCAGGCGCACGACGAGATCGTCCCGACCCCCGAGGGCGTCAAGCGCACCTCCGGCCGCTCCGGCGGCACCGAGGGCGGCCTGTCCACCGGCGAGGTGCTGCGGGTGCGGGCCGCGATGAAGCCGATCGCGACCGTGCCGCGGGCGCTGCAGACCCTGGACGTGCGCACCGGTGAGCCGGCCAAGGCGCACCACCAGCGTTCGGACGTCTGCGCGGTGCCGGCCGCCGGCATCGTCGCCGAGGCGATGGTCGCGCTGGTGCTGGCGGACGCGGTGAACGAGAAGTTCGGCGGCGACAACGTCTCCGAGACCCGCCGCAACGTCCAGGGCTACCTCGACAACCTGATCATCCGATGACGAAGCCCGTCGTGGTGCTGGTCGGCCCGCCCGGCAGTGGCAAGTCCACCGTCGGGCGGGTCCTGGCCGAGCGCCTGGGCGTCGGCTTCCGGGACACCGACGCCGACATCGAGGCGCTGGCCGGCAAGCCCATCCCGGAGATCTTCATCGACGAGGGCGAGCCGCACTTCCGCGAGCTGGAGGTCCGCGCCGTGCGCGCGGCCGCCGAGGGACACGACGGGGTGCTGGCGCTCGGCGGCGGCGCGGTGATGGCCGAGGCCACCCGCGCGCTGCTGCGCGAGCTGCCGGTGGCCTTCCTGGAGGTCCCGCTGGGCGACGCGGTCAAGCGGGTCGGCCTGGACGCCCCGCGCCCGCTGCTGGCCGTCAACCCCCGGGCCCGCTGGCGCGAGCTGATGGAGGCCCGTCGCCCCCTCTACCTGGAGGTGGCCACCGCCGTCGTCGACACCGCCGACCGCACCCCCGAGCAGGTCGCGGACGCCGTACTGGAAGCACTGGAGCTGAACACCCCCCATGACTGACACCACCGTCAGGATTCACGTCGGCGGCAGCGCCGGCCACGACCCGTACGACGTGCTGATCGGGCACCAGCTGCTCGGCGAGCTGGCGCCGCTGATCGGGACCCGGGCCAAGCGGGTCGCGATCATCCACCCGGAGGCGCTCGCCGCCACCGCCGACGCCGTCCGCGAGGACCTGGCCGGCGAGGGGTACGAGGCGATCGCGCTCCAGGTGCCCAACGCCGAGGAGGCGAAGAGCGCCGAGGTCGCCGCGTACTGCTGGTCGGTGCTCGGCCAGACCGGCTTCACCCGCAGCGACGTCGTGGTCGGCCTCGGCGGCGGGGCCACCACCGACCTGGCCGGCTTCGTCGCGGCCACCTGGCTGCGCGGGGTGCGCTGGATCTCCATGCCCACCACGCTGCTCGGCATGGTCGACGCGGCCGTCGGCGGCAAGACCGGCATCAACATCGCCGAGGGCAAGAACATGGTCGGCGCCTTCCACCCGCCGGTGGGCGTGCTGGCCGACCTCGGCACCCTGGAGACCGTGCCCAAGCACGACTACGTCTCCGGCCTCGCCGAGGTCATCAAGTGCGGCTTCATCGCCGACCCGGCCATCCTCGACCTGATCGAGGCGGACCCGGAGGGCGCCAGGACGCCGGCCGGCCCGCACACCGTCGAGCTGATCCGCCGGGCCATCCAGGTCAAGGCCGACGTCGTCTCCGGGGACCTCAAGGAGTCCGGCCGGCGCGAGATCCTCAACTACGGCCACACCCTCGGCCACGCCATCGAGCGCAACGAGCGCTACAAGTGGCGGCACGGCGCGGCGATCTCCATCGGCATGGTCTTCGCCGCCGAACTCGGCCGCCTGGCGGGCCGGTTGGACGACGAGACGGCCGACCGCCACCGCACCGTGCTGGCCTCGGTCGGCCTGCCGCTGACGTACCGGGCGGACGCCTGGCCCAAGCTGCTGGACGCGATGAAGATCGACAAGAAGTCGCGCGGCGACCTGATCCGCTTCATCGTCCTGGACGGCCTCGGCAAGACCTCCGTGCTGGAGGGCCCCGACCCGTCGCTGCTGGTCGCCGCGTACGCGGAGGTCTCGGCGTGACCCGGGTGATGGTGCTCAACGGCCCCAACCTGGGCCGGCTGGGCAGCCGGGAGCCGGACGTCTACGGGGCCACCTCGTACGCCGGGCTGGTCGAGCGCTGCACCGCGCTGGGCAAGGAGTTCGGCTTCGAGGTCGAGGTGCACGAGACCAACTCCGAGCAGCAGATGGTGGAGTGGCTGCACGAGGCGGCCGACGGGCAGGTGCCCGTGGTGATCAACCCGGGCGCGTTCACCCACTACTCGTACGCGATGCGGGACGCCGCTGCGCAGCGCACCGCGCCGCTGATCGAGGTGCACATCTCCAACCCGTACGCGCGGGAGACCTTCCGGCACAACTCGGTGATCGCGGCGGTGGCCTCCGGCACCATCGCGGGCTTCGGGATCGGGTCGTACGAGCTGGCGCTGCGGGCGCTGGCGGAGCAGCTCGCCGCGCGCTGAGGAGCGGGGCGGCGGGGCCTTGGGGCGCGGGTTTCGGGTGCCGTCGACGGTCGCTGAACGGCTGTGACGGGAACCGACCGGATTCGACGCGAGTTGACCTTGTGACGGGCGCGAGTTGGCCGACGGTTGACCCGAGTTGACGCCGGTCGACCACGGGTCGACCACGAGCCGACCTGGGCCGAAACCGCCCGTGGCCGGGCGAGCAGGGCGCGTTCGGCGGCCCGGCGGCGGACTGTGCCCGCTGCCGGGCCGCCGTGTAATGTCCCCGCTGAGAGGTGTCGGGAGGTGCCGTGACGCAGTACGCCGGAGGCGGGGAGGTCCCGCCGCGTCCCGCCGCTCCGCCGGTGCCGCCGGTGGGCGGTGCGGGGGTGTCCCCGCCGGTCGTTCCGGCCCCGGTCGCCGCACCCGCCGCGCCCGCCGCGACGCCTCCGCCGCCTCCGTCGCCGCCGCCCGCCGCGGCGTCCGTCACGGTTCCGGCCCCCGTCCCGAACCCCGTGCCGGTGCCGAACCCGGTGGCGGCGCCGAACCCCGTGTCCGTCCCCGCCGCGGCACCGCCGCCCGTGCCCCTCCCGGCCGGCGGCACCGGGCACTTCGTGCTGCCCGCCGGCACGCCCGTCCAGCTCCCCGCCCACCCCTCGCAGCGCCACACGCCCGCCGGCCCCATCGCCGTCCTGCTGATCGGCCCGGCCGGGGCGGGCAAGACCACCGTCGCCCGGTACTGGGCCGAGCGCCGGGGCACCCCGACCGCGCACATCAGCCTGGACGACGTCCGCGAGTGGGTGCAGTCCGGCTTCGCCAACCCGCAGGCCGGCTGGAACAACGCCTCCGAGGCCCAGTACCGGCTGGCCCGCCGGACCTGCGGATTCGCCTGCCGCAACTACCTGGCCAACGGCATCTCCTGCATCATCGACGACGCCGTCTTCCCGGACCGCCCGGCGATCGGCCTCGGCGGCTGGAAGCGGCACATCGGCCCGGGCATGATCCCGGTGGTGCTGCTGCCCAGCCTGGACTCGGTGCTGCGCCGCAACGCCCGCCGCGGCGGCACCAGGCGGCTCGGTGACGAGGAGGTCGCGCGCATCCACGGGCGGATGGCCGGCTGGTACAACTCCGGACTGCCGATCATCGACAACTCGTACCTGGACGTCGCCGGTACGGCCGCCGAGCTGGACCGGGTCATCCTGGCCCGGCTGATGGGCATGCCGGTCCGCTGACCACGGGGTTCGGGCGCGGCCGGGGGCGGCTGAGATGATGGACGGGTCCTGCCAGAACCACCCGGGGAGCTGACGTCCGTGCCGGAAGGCCACATCATCCACCGCCTCGCCGGCCAGAACCGGAAGGCCTTCGGCGGCCGCCCGGTGCAGGTCTCCAGCCCGCAGGGCCGCTTCGCCGACGAGGCCAAGGCGCTCGACGGGCAGCTGCTCATCGGCGCGGAGGCCACCGGCAAGCACCTCTTCCTCGGCTTCGAGGAGAGCGGCTGGGTGCACATCCACCTCGGGCTCTACGGCGGCTTCACCTTCGGCACCGGCCCGGCGCCCGAGCCGGTGGGGCTGATCCGCCTGCGGCTGGCCAACGACGACGGCTACGCCGACCTGCGCGGCCCCAACACCTGCGCGCTGGTCACCGGGGCCGAGAAGGCCGCCGTCGCCGCCCGCCTCGGCCCCGACCCGCTGCGCGCCGACGCCGACCCGGAGGCGGCCTGGCGCCGGATATCGGGCAGCCGCACGACCGTCGCCGCGCTGCTGATGGACCAGAAGGTGCTGGCCGGGGTCGGCAACGTGTACCGCGCCGAGGTGCTGTTCCGCCACCACATCGCCCCGCACCGGGCCGGCCGCGACCTCACCCGCCGCGAGTGGGACGCGATCTGGGCCGACCTGGTCGACCTGATGCACCAGGGCGCCGCCGCCGGCCGGATCGACACCGTGCGCCCCGAACACACCCCCGAGGCGATGGGCCGCCCACCCCGGGTCGACGACCACGGCGGCGAGGTCTACGTCTACCGCCGCGCCGCGATGCCCTGCCTGGTCTGCGGCACGGAGGTGCGGACGGAGGCGCACGCGGCGCGCAACCTGTTCTGGTGCCCGACCTGCCAGGCGGCCTGAGGAGGATTCAGGCGCCAGGGACCACCCGACGCCGTAGGCTGGGCCCGGGCTGGTCGGAGGGAGCGCGCGGGTGGACGGCTACGAGGTGTCCAACAGCTTGTCGGGCACGGTGGTGCACGGCAACGTGGTCCAGGGCGGGAACGTCACGGTCCAGCTGCCCCCGAAGCACCGAGTCCCGTACCAGGTCAGGCCGCCGCGGAAGAGCTTCGTCAACCGGGAGCGCGAACTCGCCGCGCTCACCGCCGCTTCGGGCGAGGCCGAGCGGGGCGGACCGGCCATCGTGGTGTTCACCGGCCTGGGCGGCGTCGGCAAGACCGAGCTGGTGGCCAAGTTCGCGATGGAGCAGGCGGAGCGCTTCCCGGGGGGTGTGCTCTACGCGGATCTCAAGGCCTACCGGCACCGCTCGGCGGTGGATCTGGCCGGAGTGCTGGAGGGCTTCCTCCGCGCTCTCGGGGTCCGCCCGCCGGACGCGGAGGCGGAGCGCTTCGGGGAGTTCCGGACGGTGACCGCCGAGCAGCGCTGCCTGGTCCTCCTGGACAACGCCGAGCACGCCGCCGAGGTGCGCGCCCTGCTGCCCTCCAGCGGGATGGTGGTGGTGGCGAGTCGGCGGCGGCTGGACGCGTTGCGGATGGACGGTGCCGAGGTGCGGCAGCTGGACCGCCTGGGCGCGACGGCCGCGGCCGCGCTGGTGCGGGGCTGGCTGAGCGCCGAGCGCGGCACCGACGACGAGGTGGCGGCGCTGGTGGAGCGTTGCGACGGGCTGCCGATCGCGCTGAACGCCGTCGGCAGCCAGCTGCTGCGCCGGGGCCGGCTGTCGGTGGGTCAGGTGATCGCCGAACTGTCCCACCAGGAGGGCAGGTTGGCGGTGCTGGACAACGACGAGGGGAACCTGCGGGGAACGTACGACCCGGTGTACGAGCGGCTCTCGCCGCAGGGGCGGGCGCTCTACCACCTGATCGGTGTGCACCCGGGCCCGTTCGTGTCGGCCGAACTGGCGGCCGCGGTGGGCATCGAACGGGCGGAGGACGCCCTGGACGAGCTGTGCGCCGTCCACCTCCTGGACGTGGTCGTCGACCAGGGGGTGGACGACCGCTTCCAGGTCCACGAGGTGGTGCGCACCCACGCCTACCTCTGCGCCCGTGAACTGCCCGACCGCACCGAGCTGTTGGCGCGGGCGGTGGCGTACTACCGGGGCAGGGCGTCGGTGGCCGACCGGGCGACCGGGCCGCGGCTCCGGTTGCAGGACCCGACCGGCGACGCCCTGCCCGGCTTCCGGTCCGGAGCGGACGCGCTGGAGTGGCTGCACGCGGAACGGGCGAACCTGCGAGCGGTGGTGAAGGCCGCGGCCGACCAGCAGTGGCACGACGAGGCGTGGTGGCTGTGCGAGTCGCTGTGGCCGCTCTACCACGGTCGGAAGCTCTACGAGGACTGGATCGCCACCCACCGGACCGGCATCGAGTCGGCCCGGTGGGCCAACAACCCGGACGCGGTGGTCCGGATGCACAACCAGTTGGCCCGGGCGCATTACGAGCGTCAGGACTTCCGGCTCGCCGCCGAGCAGTTGGCGCTCGCCACCGAGCAGGTGCCGCTGGTGGCCAACCGCCAGGTGGTGGGCGTGCTGTACGAGACGGACGGCCTGCTGTGCCTGGCCGACGGCCGGCCCGGTGACGCCGTCGAGCGGTTCACGCTGGCGCTGGAGGAGAACCGGGGCGATGCCCACGGCGAGATCGTGCAGAGATACAACCTGGCGCAGGCCCTGATCGCCGACGGCCGCCCGGAGGAGGCGCTGGCCGTGCTCGCGGAGGCCGGTGCCCGGGCCGTGGACACGGACGACCGGGACATGCTGATGAAGCTGCCGCTGGTCCGCGCCCGGGCCCACCGCGCGCTCGGCCGGCTCGACCTGGCCGTCGCGGACGCGGGCGACTGCGTGCGGCGGGCCGAGGAACGCAAGGCGTACCCGAAGGAGGCCCAGGCGCACACCCTGCTGCTCGCCCTCGCCGAGGAAC
Source organism: Kitasatospora sp. NPDC059088 (assembly GCF_042738155.1). Taxonomy (NCBI): domain Bacteria; kingdom Bacillati; phylum Actinomycetota; class Actinomycetes; order Kitasatosporales; family Streptomycetaceae; genus Kitasatospora; species Kitasatospora sp. NPDC059088. The sequence continues at coordinate 11,980 of NZ_JBHYGR010000208.1, forward strand.
TGGACGACCCGGAGTTGGCGGCGCGGAGCCGGGCCCGGCTGCGGGAGCTGGCCGGTTAGGGCCTGTCCGGCGGATCTTGCCAGGCGCGCGACGCCGGGCATCCCGCCTGGACGCACGCCCGAATCGCCCAAGTACGTCCAGTACGAGGCCG
>NZ_JBHYGR010000209.1:0-857 GCF_042738155.1 Kitasatospora sp. NPDC059088
GAACCCACCCCACAGCCCCACCACACCCCACCCAGACACCCCGCCCACCCCCACCCCCACCACACCCACGCGGCCGCCACCAGGCGGACGCAGAGAAAAAGGCACAGCGCAGCGACCGGCCACACACCAACCAACGCCCCCAACCCCACCCCCACCCCACACCAACCACCACCACAGGCAGCAGGGGGCACAGACAGGTAAGTCGGGGTGGTGAGAACGGCCCCGCACCCCTTCTGACCTTGGACTATCGCCCGTTCTCAACCTGGGGGCCGGTTGCTGTATCGACCCACGAACCGAACCGTGAACCGAAGCCGGTTCCGACCCGTGTGCCGAACCCTGTACCGAACCCGAGGTGTCGGGTGTGGCATTGAGATGTGGTATAGTTCTTTCTGTCGGGAGGGGTTGGCGCCCCACCCGGCCACTCGATCCATTCACTACCCGGAGGTTTCCCGTGGAGATCGCTCCCGAGCTTCTGATCGAGGCGTCCAACGCCGAGGCCGATTTCCAGTCCGCCCGCGCCGCGCTTGCCGACGCCCGCCGCAAGCGTGACCTCGTTCTGTACGCCATGTGGCGCGAGACCCACGACCCGCGCGGGATCGCATCGCTCCTCCCGACGTCGGTCCGCACCACCACCGTTACGGCGGCGGTAGCCAAGCTCGCCCCGCCGCAGGACTTCACCCAGCCGGAGCTGTTTGCCCTCCCGGCCACCCCCGCGCACGAGTTGGCTGCGTAGCACTACCAGGCCGGGGGGGGGGGGGGCGCCGCCCCGCCCCCCCCCCCCCCCCCCAAGGAAATAAACAGAAGAAACCACGATAGAGCGACCCGCCCGCCGACCAGAGAGAGGTTGAAGGACACCA
>NZ_JBHYGR010000209.1:867-1415 GCF_042738155.1 Kitasatospora sp. NPDC059088
TTTTTTATTCATCCGCCCACCCCGTTATTCTAATTTTGTTTTGTGGTGGGCTGGTTATTTTTTTTATACGCCACTGGCGTAGCACTACCCGGCGGGGGGGGGGGGCCCCGCCCCCCCGCTACTCGATCCCGCTAATTCGAAATCCAGGAGAAGACCAAATGATCGACGCGGCCGCCGAATTCCGATTCCTCTTTCCGAGCACCGCCCGTGCTGTTATCAAGGCCCTTGACACCGTGCAGCGCGGAGCGTCGGGACGGATCGGAATTCCTTTCGGCGGGGTGGTATCCGAGCGCCCGGAGGATGTGCGGGCAGCCGTTGCCGAGTTCAACAGGGTTGCGGGTGATGTGCTCGGACGGGTCGCGGCCGGGAACTACGACGTCCGCAAGTTCCGGACGCGCGACGCGGTCAGGTGCCTTTCCAGCGCAATGGAGAGCGCCGCTATGGGGGACCTTGCCGAGGCTGTGACGGCGACTCATGAAGCGTTCAAGGCAGTCAGCGCGGCCCACCGACGGTAGCCGCCCTGCGGCGGGGGCGGTCAGTACGACCGC
>NZ_JBHYGR010000209.1:1424-2178 GCF_042738155.1 Kitasatospora sp. NPDC059088
GCCGGGCGTCGCCGCGACCACCCGCCAGTCCGTCCTGGCCGCGCTCGACGTCCTGGGCTACGACCGCCCCCGCCGCAGGGCCCCGGCAAAGGCTGGCCCGTCAGCCCATGCGCCTCGCTGTGACTCGCGCCACACCCCACGGTGGCATCGAGATGTGGTATAGTTCTTTCTGTCGGGAGGGGTTGGCGCCCCACCCGACCACTCGATCCAGCAAAACCAACCGAGAGGGACCTCCCATGAAGGCCAGCGCCCGCACCGCCCGTCAGATCCTGCGCACCCGCTCGGCGGAGAGCCGCGCCACCGCCGCGAGCCGCCGCCCGCTGGACGCGGCCAAGCTCGCCAAGTCCTGCCGCCGTCGCGCCCGCTCGCTCAACACCCACGCCCTGGCCGCCGGGGTCGACCGGAAGACCGCCGAGAGCGTCACCGAGACCCTGCGAAAGATCGCCAAGCGAAAGAACATCAAGCACACCGAGAAGGGCCGCACCCGCCAGACCATGGGGGGCCGGGGCCGCGTGGTCAAGACCGTCCGCCGCTACTCCCGCGCCAAGGTCGTCGAGCTGCTGACCGCCTACAACCCGCGTAGCGAGAAGAACCGCGAGGCCCGCCGCCTGATGCTCGCCGCGTGACCGGCGCCCGGGGGGGGGGGGGGGGCCCCCCCCCCCCCCCCCCCCCCCCCCCCCCCGGCGCGCGGGGGGGGGCCGCGGGTGTGGAATAACCCGGCCCCCCCCCGGGGCCCCCCCCCCCGGTGAGCCCC
>NZ_JBHYGR010000209.1:2188-3987 GCF_042738155.1 Kitasatospora sp. NPDC059088
TGCTGCTCACCGCCAACACCCCGCGTCGCGATACGACCCGCGCGGCCCGCCGCCTGAGGCTCGCGGCGTGACCGGCGCCCGGGGGGGGCGGCGATGCCGCCCCACCCGGCCACCACAGCCCGCCCGCTCTGCCCTTGAGAGGACCAGCAGTGTTCAAGATCCGTACCGCCCTCCGGTCCGCCGCCCAGCGTCTTCGCCGCCGGTACGAGGCCACGACCGATGCCCAGATCGTGTGGTGGGCATACCGAGGTGTCGTCATCGGCCCCCGGTGGACGGTCGTCCTCGATACGCCGGAAGACCCGCTGTACGGGCCGATCATGTCCTACCAGGTGGCGCGCACCGCCGGTCAGGCGGTGGACATGGCGATCCACGAGGTGACGCGCCGACACCGCCACTACGTGGCGAGGCTCCAGGAGCTCACGGACGAGGAACTTTGGGACGCCGGATTCGCGAGCCACGTCGTGACGTTCCGTGGCTGGCACCCGGTGGCCCCGGTGCACCGCTCGGTGGATGCGTAGAGGCCCGCGCAGCGGGCCGCCCCCGGCTGCTGCAACCCAGCCGCCGGGGGCGCGCCAGGCGGTCCGTCAGGGCCGCCATCCAGGCCGTAGGCCTCCGCCCCCCAGTTCAAGAGTGCTGCGCCCCACGCGCAGCACGCCAGCAGCACAAGGAGAGGCATCCATGCCAGGAGAGCAGGTCGAGTTCTTCCCGGTGGTCGTGACCGTCCCGGAGCGGGAGCGGATGGTGGGCGAACCGGCGGCGGTGCGGGTCGCGCGAGCGAGCGAGGTTGCGGCCGGTGATCTTGTCATCGGCTACGCCCCGGTCACCAGGACGGCCGTCAGCCGGCCTTTGTGGCGGATGGGCTATCAGCAGCCGTTTCGGGCCGTCCCGCGCCCGTACAAGCCCGGCTGCGGGTGCTGCGAGGGGTACCCGAGCCCGCACGGTCCCCTTGCCGTTGTGCTCAGCGCCCCGGACGCGGAGGGAGACGCCGACGAGTGCGAGTCGTACGCCGCAGCCGAGCCGGTGCTGATCATTCCGGGCGGGGGGCGGTAGGCGGCACGACTTGGGGGTGTGGCTCACACCACACCCCCAATCGGCATCGCGATGTGGTATAGTTCTTTTTGTCGGGAGGGGTTGGCGCCCCACCCGGCCACTCGATCCACCACCAGCCAGACGGAGAACCCAATGATCAAGGCCATGAAGATCCGCTCCGCGTCCCGCGCCGCCGGCCGCAAGGCGCCCCGAGGCCTCCAGCGCCCGGCCGGAACCGAAACCCTGGTCGCCCGATTCGACGGCGGGTGGGAGTCCTTCGACCTCAAGCGGCACGGCCGGTCCACCAACGCGGAATGGGCCAAGGTGCCGAACCGACGCGACGGGATCCGCCGGGCGCAGCACGAGGCGGGCGCGTTCGCGCCGGAGCGCGAGCTGGGCGAGCTCTGGACCACCGGATTCGTGGCCGAGGTCGAGGCCGGCCTCCGGTGGGGCCTGTACGCGGCCAAGAACGGCACCTACAAGGTGGTCGGGTCGGGCCGGTGCGGTTGGGATGGCATGTACTACCGACGGGCCGGGGTGCGCGGTCGGCGGGCGGCGGTGCGCTGCTTCCAGCACGTCATCAAGCGGGGCGAGACGGTGGGAGCGTTCGCGACCAGCGAGGAAGAGAGCTACTGAGGTGCCGCCGGGGGGCGGCGCGGCCCCCCCCCCCCCCCCCCCCCCCCCCCCCCCCCCCCCCCCCCACCCCCCCCCCCCCCCCCCACCCCCCCCCCACCCCCACCCCCCCCCCCCCCCCCCCCCCCACCCCCACG
>NZ_JBHYGR010000209.1:3994-11970 GCF_042738155.1 Kitasatospora sp. NPDC059088
GCTCGGTGGCGCGGGGGGTGCCCTCGCGCCCACGTGGGGCTCAGTCTGTGGCTGGGCCGCCGGGGGGCGGGCGGGGCCCCCGCCGCGGCCCCCGCCCCGGCCGACAGACCCGCACCCCAGAGCGACCGAGAGGCAGCAGCAGTGAAGACCAGCACCGTCACCATCCGGAACGTCTGCGCCAGCAAGCGGGACCGCGCGGGCAACCTGGCGATCACGTCGCGGGGCGACGTCACGGTCACCCTCGACCCGATGGCCGAGGCCGAACTGACCGACTGGCAGTGGCTGACCGACACCCTCAGCACCGAGGGAGTCGACCAGGAGACGCACCGCCTTACCGCCCGCGGCTGGAAGGTCAGCCACCCCGCGGCCGGAACCATCGGCTTGCTGTTCCAGAGGCACGGTACGCGGGTCCACATCGAGTGGTACGACCCCAGGGCCGGCGACTTCATGGCCAGTGGGCAGCAGGCCCGGCTACGCCATGCCGTGGCCCAGGTCGTCAACGCGCGGCAGCAGCACGGGTTCCCGCTCCCGGTCGACCCCGCCCCGCCGGTGGTCGGCCCGGCCCCGGAGGTGACGCGACGGCTGCGGCACCCGGACGGGACGCTCGTTCGCTACAACGGTTCGGTCGAAAGGCTCAGGGGCGGGGTGTTCCGTGCGGAGGAGTGCGGTTGCCTTGATTCCTGCGGGGGCTACGAGCTGCACCCCGACTTTCCCGGTTCGGAGATGCTGCTCCATGTCCGCCATGAGTCGGTCATGCCGCTCAGCGGTTGACTGTCGCCCCCGGAAAGGGGCGCAGCACCGGCCCACCAGGCATTGAAATGTGGTATGCTTCTTTTGTCGGGAGGGGTTGGCGCCCCTCCCGACCACTCGATCCGAACCGGCAGGGAGCAGGACATGAGCACGCAGCAGGTCACCGACACGGACCCCCTCGTTCGCCTTCTCGCGCGCGCCGCCGCCGGTGACGAGGCCGCGCAGAAGTCGTTCCTCGCGGCCCGGGAGTCGCGCCAGCGGATGAACGAGCGCCTTGACCTCCGGGCGCGGGCAGCCGCATGGCGGATGCTCGGCCGGATGCGCGGGGACGCCCTCGACCTGGTCGGCTGACCGCCCGCCGGCTGCGCCGCACCCACGCGGCGCAGCTGGTCAGGGCCGGGCGCGGACGTTGCGCCCGGCCGCCGCCCCGAACATCAGGCCGCAGCGCGGCCCGAGCGAGGAAGAGGTTCGTCATGGATGTCCGTTGCCGCCGTTGCTACATGCCCACCGGGGTGGGCGCGAATAGGGTCGCCGAGGTTCACGACTTCCCGTATGCCGTCGAGCAGTACGGCCAGTGCCCTGGGAGTGGACTCCCCGCTCTGCCGGGGGCCGGTTACCCGCCACTGGTGTGGGGGGCGCAGGCCGGCCGGTCGTGGGTGGAGGTGGGGGTCCTGCCGTCGCCCATGCCGGAGGTGGCGCGGGAGGGGTCGACTGTGACGCTCACGGGCGTTCGATTCGTGCAGTCGGCCGACTGCGAGCGGTGCCGGTGCGTCGTGTACACCGTCCGGTCGGGCGGCTGGCTGCGAATCGGGTTCGACCAGCAGGGGAAGGCGTTCGAGCAGTGGCAGGCGGGGCCGCTCGCGGACTTCCGGGTGTTGTGCCCAGGCGGGTGCGGGGGCGAGCTGTCACGGTTCACGTGGGAGCGGTGCGCCCGGACACCGGTTCCGGTCGCCGACGCCGAGTCGGTGAAGTGCCGGGAGTGGGAGCGGCTGCGGGCCGTGGTGTTCGGTCCGAGCGCGGCCCCGGCGCGGCAGGCACTGGCGGGGGTGGGGTAGCCGGCTACCCCCGCCACCCGAGGCGGAAAGGGGTGGAGTGCGGCACTGTTCGGCATTGAAATGTGGTATGCTTCTTTTGTCGGGAGGGGTTGGCGCCCCTCCCGGCCACTCGACTCAGACCGGAGGAACCAGCCATGGAGCACCTGATCATCCCCGTCGTCGGCAGCCGCCAGGACGGCGACACCATCCACATCGACATGACCGACGTGAGCGAGATCTGCTTCTGCAAGCTGCTCGACCCCGAGGAGCGCCCGAGCACCCCGTGCCCGCTCGACGAGGCGCAGCGCGCCGAGGCCCTGGGGCGGGTGGCGGCCGGATTCCGCGCGCTCCAGGGCAAGCGGGCAAAGGCGCCGGAGGCCGAGCGCGAGACGCTGTGCGGGTGGGGCGCGGGTGACTATGTGTCGTGGGACGTGCCGCACGTCGGCGTGGCGACAGTGCGGATCACCGGCACCGGGAGCCGCTACAACCCGGGCCTGTCCTACGAGAGCTGGGACGGGGTGACGGAGTCGGTCGAGGGGTCCGCGTACATGCCGCTCGCGGACAAGGTCCGCCGCTGGCGGCGGGCGACCACGCAGGAACGTGCCCGCTTCGACGCCCTCGCCACCCCCGCGCCCGCCAACTGGTTCTGACGCACCGCCCGGGCGGGGGACTCCCCCGCCCGGGCCATCCCGACCACGCCCGCACGACAGGAGTCCGACCATGAGCCGCCGCCGTACCGCCAGGCCCGCCGCATCCGATTCGCCCGACGCGCTGTTCGCAATGGAGGACGTCCCCGGGCCCGCGGCGGACCGCGGGCCGGAATGCCGCGCCGGGGCGCAGGCCGGCGCCGAGCTGTCCATGATCCTGGAGACGTACCGGAAGCCAGCGCAGCCCGCCGCCGCCAGCCACCCGGACATCCCGGCGACGTGGACACAGGCGCAGCCCCACCAGTTCGGGAGCGAGACCGCGACGCAGCCGGTGCTGTTCGTCCCGGGCGGGCCCGCCGCCCTGTTCGACTCCGCCGCACTGTCCTGACCGCAGGTCGAATCCGCCGGAAGACCCGGAGCGCCACAATCCAGAGCCGAAATGTGGTATGCTTCTTTTTGTCGGGAGGGGTTGGCGCCCCACCCGGCCACTCGATCCAGCCATCGAACCCGAGGGATGAGTCATGACGACGGCCCACACCACCACCGACAGCTCCGCCATCTTCGAGCAGGCGCGGGCGCGGCACGCGGATGCGATCGCCGCGGGCGACCTGTTCACCCTGCTCGCCACCTACACCGTCGACGGGTCGACTCAGGTCCGGGCGCGCAAGGTGCGGGTCGGCGCCGGCTACTCGACGCCCGAGGACACCCCCCGGATGCTCGCGATCGTCCACGGAGTCGCGGTCGAGTCGATCGCGCTGCGCGCTCTCATCTGATCGCTCCGCCCTGGCCCCGGGGCCCACCCCGGGGCCAGGGCGGCCGCACCGCCGGACGGGAGAAGGGCCCGCCCGGCCCCGACGCCAAGGAGACCCACCATGCAGCTGTCCGCACCCCCCGCCGCCGACCGCGCCGCCACCGTCGAAGCCTTCCGCCCGTTCCCCGGGGCCCCCACATGGGACGTGCGCGCCGTGGCCGGCGTCATGGCCAGCCTGTACCCGCCGCCGGCCCAAGAGGGCGCCGACGGGTGGCGGGTGGCGCGCCACCGCGACGCCGTCGCCGTGGGGCGGATCCTGCTGGGGCACGGCTCACGCCCCGCCGAGCCGGGGCCGGACCAGCGGGAATGGGACGCATGGGTCAGGACCGACCGCGAGCACCTCAGCGCGAGCGGCCTGGAGATCCTGCGGGCCGACGACGTCCGCACGGTGGTGCGGGTACCCCTCCCCGACGAGCCGCAGTGCACGGCGACCGTGCGCCGGATCGGCGCGCCATCGGCGCTGACGAGCCGTGTCGAGTTCCCGCAGTGGCCCGGGATCGGCGGGACCCTGCGCTACTTCCCGATCCCCGGCCGCCCGAAGCGCGGCCTGTTCGAGGTCACGAATCATCTCGGCGGCATCTGCCCGCAGCGGGTGGTCGGCGGGGGCCAGGCCGTCGCGCTGCTGGCCGACCAGTACGGCCTTCCGCTCCCCCTGCGGGTCATCCCGCGACCGGCCCGGTGACGGGGGACACCCAGCACCACATGCGGCATTGATATGTGGTAGTATTTTTTCTGTCGGTAGGGGTTGGCGCCCCTCCCGGCCACTCGATCCGGAGCAACGAAGGAGACAGACCGTGCACGACGTCACCGAGCCCGGCCAGCGCGCCGACATCCCGTTCCAGCCGACCCCCGGAGCGCCCACGTGGGACGTGCGCGCCGTTACCGCCATCATGGCCAAGCTCTCCCCGCCACCCGCCCACGACATGGCCGACGGCTGGCACGCCGTCCCGTGGGACCAGGGCGTAGCCGTCCAGCGCATCATGGCCGGCCATCACCTGCGGCCAAACCGGGCGGGACGGGCCCGTGACGCGTGGGACGCGCTGATCAGGGCCGACCGCGAGCACCTGCGCGCCCACGACCTGGAGATCATGAACCCCGGCACATCCCAGACGTATGTGCGCGTCCCGCTCCCGGCCGAGCCGCAGACGCGGGTGTTCGTACGACGAACAGGCCCGATCGAGGACTTTCTTCGCGCGGTCAGCTTCGAGGGCTGGGAGGGGATTGGCGGCATGATGCGGCTGACGTCGACGCATGCGAGCGCGGCCTACCGGATCGCCGACCACGAGGGAACCGAGGTCTGGATGGGCGACAACTCCGCCCACCGGTGCATCGAGGCACTGGCGAACCACTACGGCCTCCCCATGCCCATCGAAATTGTGGCGGACCGGTAGGCCCCCACCCCGACCGCGGCCCCGTCCGCGCGCGGGGGCGGATGGGCGGGCCGACACGACCACACGCAACACTCGGATGTGGTATGCTTCTTTTTGTCGGAAGGGGTTGGCGCCCCTCCCGGCCACTCGACCAGACCCAAGGAGATGCCATGTCCGAGATCTACTCGCTCCACTGGATCGGCTGCCCGTGCGACGCCTGCAAGCGCGGGGAGTCCCGTCCGCTCGACCAGGCGGGCGACAGGGAGTTCCTGCGACTGATGACCGGCAAGCTCCAGGGCGGAACGCGTCAGCCCGTCCGGGTCCGGCTTGAGTTCGAGATCGGCCCGTACTCCAGGTCCCTGCGTGACAGCGACCCCAGGAGCCTGACCGTCTGCGCGGTCGGGGAGGACTGGGAGGCGGTCGAACTGCCCTTCGGCAATCTCGACCCCGAGGACATCGTGCGGATCCTGGGACACCTTCCGCAGTCCTAACACTCTGCCGCCGTCGCGCCGGTGCCCTACCGCGCGACGGCGGCGCCAGCCGGAATCGCATCCGGTGACGGTCTTCCGCCGGGAGGGGTTGGCGCCCCTCCCGGCCACTCGATCCCGCTCCCCTTGGGGAGCCCGGCCCCTGGAGGCTTTCATGACCCGCACCATCACCTGGCCGTCGCGCGAGCAGTGGCAGGCCGACGCCGAGCACGCCGAGCGGACCAGCTGCCACGCGTGGCAGCGCGTGTCCGGCGACCCGGCCGACTGGATGAGCGCGGACGAGCTTGCCGAGGCCCGCACGCTGGCCGCCAAGGTGGTCCGCGCGGGCCGCAAGGCCCTCAGCGACGCCGGGCGCGCCGACTACCGGCCCACGCTCAACGGCTACGGCCGCGAGGCCGCCAACCCGGACGCCCAGGTGTCCGACCTCACGTGCGCGTGGACGTCGATTCTGCGCACCGTCGACGAGGCCGGAGTGAACAACCCGGACACCCAGCGGCTGGCCGTGCTGCGCGATCTCCTGACCCAGGCCCACCGCGCGGGGGCGGCGGCCGCCGAGGAGAAGGCCGTTCGAGCCGCCGCGGCCTACCGGGCGACCGATGAGGCGTGGGCGGAGGAGGTGCGCCGCCGGGCGCGGGTGGAGCGCGGTCCGCAGCGCACCGTCGTCACCGTCCACGCGGACGGATCGACGACGTCCACCGGCCCCGAGCCGTACATCCCGCCGATGTCGCCGTTCGAGTCGCGCCAGCGGTCCACCGGCCGCGGCTGACCGTTCCAGGCCGGGAGGGGCCCGCCGCCTCCCGGCCCCGCCCCCTGCCAACACTTCCCGGAAGGACTTCCCCATGCTGCCGTTCGATCAGGCCCGCGCCATGGCGCGCGCCGCCGCGCCCGCCGGCTACCGCTTGCAGACCATCGCGCCGATCCCCGGCGCCGCCCGGTACCGGACCCTGTACGTCGACGCCCGGTGGCGCAGCCGCCGCGGCGAGGTCGACGCCGGCGGGGCGAGCGTCCACCGCACCGTCTACGGCCCCAAGTTCCGGCGCAGCGACGGTGAGCGACTGGCGCAGGTGACCGCCCGCATCCGCGCCGACTACAAGCAGGCCCAGGCCCGCGGGATCATCCCCGCCGCGCTGCGCCTGTCGGTCCGCACCGATCCGGGCTACGGGATCCTGGTGGACGTCGCCGGCCTGACGGACCGCTTCCTGTACGGCGAGCGCGCGGCCGGTGCGCCGTACGGCCGCGAGGCGATGGCGCTACTCGAGGTCCTGGAGGAGATCCACGGCGCGTACCAGCGTGACGGGTCCGACAGCTTCCAGGACTGCTACCAGCTGCGCTACTCGGGGCGGGTGAAGCTGCTCAGCGAGGCGCAGCAGGCCGACGACGAGAAGGCGCGCGCCGCGCGCCGCCAGCCGGCCACCCCGGGCCGGGCCAGCCGGTAGGAACGAGACCCCGATCCAAGAAGGAGGAGCAGCACATGCCCGGCATGGATGGATACCCGCTCGCGGACCAGGTCGAGCGGCCCGACATCGAGGTCGCGCTGGTGACGTTGGCGGAACTGTGGGACCGGCACGGGGCGCAGCGGCTGGACCCTGACGGCATCCTGTCCGAACGGCAGGAGGAGGCGGTTGAGTTCGTGGTGGCCGCGTGGCGGGAGACTGCGGAGTATCAGCCCTGACGCCCAGTTGAGGCGACGGCCGCCCGGGGCGGAACACCTCCGGGCGGCCGCCGGCCGGGAAACTGCCCGCCATGCCCGGCGCGGCGCGGGTGCGATTGTGACCTCTACTTTGCGAGCCGCACCCGCAAACGCCCAGGTCACGGGACTTCTGTGAGTTGTAGTTTGCGAGCCTCAGCGACCGACAGTTTGCGAGCTCACGGCCCCGGCGCCCTTCGCCGTCGACGAATCAGCAGGCCAGGGCGGACGTCCGGGCAACTCGCAGGATGCGGATCGGATTCGCAAAGTAGCGGTCACAGTCGCAGCGGGACCGGGCCGCCTCACACACCCAGGCGGACCTGAAATGTGGTATACTTCTTTCCGTCGGCAGGGGTTGGCGCCCCTCCCGCCCACTCGATCCCAAGACCCTCAGGACGTGACTCCCGTGATCATCCACATCATCGAAGCCGATGCCATCCGCCCCGCCACCTTCCACCGGGGGGTAACGCTGCGGACCGCGCTGGCCCAGGCCTTCGCGTACGTGACCAGCCTGGCCAGCGACGCCCCCGAGGGCGAGGAGGACCCGCTGGAGGGCGCGGACTTCAAGGCCGTGCGCCAGCAGCTGCACGGGACCAGCCCCCTGGTACTGACGGACGAACAGCTCAACATGGCGCGCACGATCCTCGGGAGCGCGCGGGCCGCCATGTCGCCGCGCGAGGCGAAGAACGAGCGATACGCCCTTGCCGCGCGCTACGGCGAGGAGTTGGCCGAGCAGCTCGCGGACGAGGAATCCCGCCACATCTGCCGCACCCGGGCCTGACCGCCCCCCTCCGTGCCGTGCCCGCCCCTGCGCGGGCACGGCACGCGCCTCGCTCGCCCCCGGGTCGCCCCGGGGGCCCCACCGACCGCCACGCCCAGGAGCCCCGCCATGCCCTCCCGTACCTCCGACCCCGGACCCGGCCTGTTCGACGCACCCCCCACCAAGCTTCGTAAGAATCTTCTGACCGACAACAACGGCGATCTCAACCGCGGGGGCCGGAAGACCTACCTCTGGACCACCCCGGCGCTCGAGGCCACCCTTCCGAGCGGTCGAAAGGTCGTCACCTGCCCGGAGGCCGGCGTGTGCGCGGCTGGTATCGCGGCACATGCCGTGTCCCACAGTGGTCGTGTCTCGTTAGGTCACATCGCCTAGAGGGAGCGCACCTTGATGAGCGGACTCACGTATGTC
>NZ_JBHYGR010000210.1:0-11837 GCF_042738155.1 Kitasatospora sp. NPDC059088
TCGACCCCACCCGCCTGCACCCACGCACCCGCCGCGCCTACCTCCACCTCGCCGCCCACGTCACCGAAGGCATCCACCCCACCAACACCTGACCACGAACAGCACCGGGCCCGGGCCACCGGGGCGAACGTATGCTCGGACGATGGAGCCGTTCCGCCACCCCGACAGCCCGTTGGCCGCCGCGTTCCCGGCCGAGTTCGCCGGTGACGCCCGCAGGGTCCTGGAGGTCATGCCGAACGTGCGGCTGCGCCCCTCCGAGCCCTTCGCGGTGGTGGTGCGTGGGGAGACGCTCTCGATCCCGGGCCGGATCCACCACGACGAGGTGCCCCGGGACCGGGTCGCCCACCTGTCGCCGCGTCAGCGGCAGCTCCTGCACTGCTTGTACTCGAGGCACCACGACGGCCGGGTCCGCCAGCTCCACCTGGCGCGGATCGTCGGCTCCTGCGACGACTGGGTCGTCCCGTTCGTCGTCCAGCTGGCCGGTGAGTACGTCGTGGAGATCCTGACCGACATCCGCGACGCACTCCGCGGCCTCGACGACCCCGGGAGCCGGCTCCGGCGCGCCTACGGGGAGTTCATCATGGCCAACCCGGCCTACTTCGACCGGACCCAGCGGCGCGTCGTGAGCTACTGGAGCTGCTACTACCGCGGCGCATACGCGAGCTTCCGGGGCTACCCGGGAAGCACCCTCCTCGATGCGTTGCGCTGCGCCGCCGCGGACAGCGCCGGACGCCCCTGGCCCGGCCTCGCCCCGAAGGGCGCGACCCGGCTGGACGGCTACTGCTGAGGGCGAGCCGACCCGGTGCGGCCGGGGTGGTGCCGGGTCAGGCCTGCCATCGGCCCGGGCGCCAGGCACGGCGGCGGGCGGTGGTGCACAGCAGGGCCAGGCCCACGGTGAGGGTGACGGTGGACAGGACAGCGACGGCCACCGCAGCGGCCCGGCGGGGTGCCACCCCGATGACACTCCGTCCCCAGCTCGCCCAGCCTACGGCGCACCAACCCCCACACCCCGCAACCCCACCACCACGCAATCACCCGACGGCGCGGTCGGCGAGCGCGCGCAGTTCGTCTGCGTAGGTGGTCCAGACGTCGCGGGCGAGGAAGTGGCCGACGCCGGGCACCAGGCGCAGGCGGGCACCGGGAACCGCCGCAGCGATCGCGCGCGCGGACGCCACCCGTAGGAGCGGGTCGCGTTCGCCGTGCAACACCAAGGTCGGTGCAGTGATCTCGCCGAGCCGCCCGCCGTGCCACTTCGCGCCGATCTGCCGGCTCTGCGCCTTTGCGTCACGGAAGCTCGCGACCTCGTGCGCCGCCTCCTTCTCCACGAACTCGCGCACATCCCGCTCCTCGACGGGCCGGCCGGGCGCGGCCAGGATGCGGGCGACGGCCACGGCCAGGTCCAGGTTGCCCTGCGGGGTCTCGGGGTAGTGGAGCCGGGCGAATCGGGGCAGGCATGCCAGGCGCAGGTAGCGCAGGACGCTCAGGCCTTTCCCGTCGCTGGGGACGGCGGCGGAGGTGGTCAGGCTCAGTACGCGCTGCGGGTGGCGGATCGCGATGCGCTGTGCGACGAGCCCGCCCATGGAGTGGCCGAAGAGGTGGGCGCCCTTCCAGCCGAGGGCGTCGAGGACGGCGATGGCGTCGTCGGTGAGGTCCTCGACGCCGTAGGCGGGGGCTTCTCGCTGCAGCAGGGCCTTGATCGGCGGGCCGACGCGCCGGTCGGGGAGGCGGGTGGATTCGCCGGCGTCGCGCTGGTCGTAGGCCACGACGTGGAAACCGCGGCCGACCAGTTCGGCCACCAGGCCGTCCGGCCACCAGAACCGCGTGGCCCCCAGTCCCATGATGAGCAGCAGCGGGTCGCCGCCCTCACCGCCCAGGTCCTCGAAGGCGATCCGGATCTCACCGTTGTGGGCGAAGAGTGTCATCGCATCCCTCCCATTCGCATACACTGTTCGCGAACACCGTATGCGATAGGTAGGCTGGTGACAACGCAGGAGGTGGCAGTGGCAGGACAGCAGGAGCCGGTGATCTGGATGCGGCCGGAGCAGGCGGCGGTCGGACGCCCGGCCGAACGCAGCCGCGCCGAGATCACCGCGGCCGCGGTGGAACTGGCCGACCGTGAGGGCCCGGAGGCCGTCTCCATGCGCCGCGTCGCATCCGCCCTGGGCACCGGCGCCGCCTCGCTCTACCGCTACGTGGCCACCCGCGACGACCTGCTCGACCTGATGACCGACAGCACCGCGAGCGACTACGACCTGCCCGCCCCCACCGGCGACTGGCAGGCCGACCTGCTCGCCGTCGCCCGTCAGGCCCGGCAGATCATGCGCCGCCACCCCTGGCTGCCCGCCATGGTCATGAGCCGCCCCACCCTCGGCCCCCACGGGATCGACCTCCTGGAGCACGTGCTCGACGTGCTCGCCGACCACCCGGCCGCCCACGCCCGCAAAATCGAGGCCTTCGCCCTCCTCAGCGGCCTGACCGCGCTGTTCGTCCAGAACGAAACGGCTGCCGCGGACACCGGCGCCACGCGCCGCACCGCCGCCTACCTCCACCACGTCGCCGCTGCGGGAAGCCACCCCCGCATCACCGCCCTGCTCGCCGCCTCCCCGCCCGACGATCCTCGCGACCGGTTCGACGCCGTACTCCTCCACGCCCTGACCGGCGTCCTGGGCTGACTCCCCCGCAGCTGAACACACAGCTGATCACTCCGGCTACCCTCACCCCATGGAACCGGAGCATCCCCTCCTTCGCGATGTCTTCCCCGGCCTCGTCGACGAGCTGAGTGCCCTCCTGGAGAGTGAGGGAGAAGATGGCCTGGCCGTCAGCGTCAGGGATGTTCGGCTGGTCGGCGAGTGTGGCTGTGGTGACGACTTCTGCCAGAGCATCCGCACGGCGGAGCATCCGCGGGGGCAGCCGTACGGTCCCGGCCATCGGTGTGTGCCGCTCCTGCCTTCGAAAGGCATGCTGGTCCTGGACGTCGTGGACGACCGGATCATGTACATCGAGGTGCTCGATCGCCCGCCCATGCGCCGCCTGAACGTGGAGCGGTGACGTTCCGGTGGGGTGCCTGGCGCGGTGCCCAGCCCACCAGGTGACAGGGTCCGGGTGACAAGATCCGGGTGACGGGCGCGCCACCGGCGTCCCCGTCCGCGTGACAGGGTTCGGACGACGAGGCAGCACGGTCCGCACGAGCCGGGTAGGTGGTCGCGGGATGGTTGCGGTACAACAATCCCTATTTGACGACTGATCGGAGAACCCTGAGATGAGCAGGTCAGGCCTGTCCCGCCGCGCCCTGATCGCCGGTGCCGGCGCCGCCGTCGTCGGGTGGAGCACCACTGCCCATGCCTGGGCCACCGCTCCCGACGCGGACGTCGCCGAACTGCCCGCCCTGGACGGGGCGGTGACGCTGCAGCAGGGCGACGGTCTGGAGCGGTTCTCCACCGACTTCGGGCACCTGGTCACCCGCGCGCCCCGCGCGGTGCTGCGCCCCGGCTCGGTGCGCGACGTGCAGAAGGTGGTCGCCTTCGCCCGGCGCCATCGTGTCCCGGTGGCCGTCAACGGGCAGAGCGGGGACGCGGCCGCGCAGGGGACGGCCTCCCTGGAGTCGCACTCCAACTACGGCCAGGCCAACCCGCTCGGCGGCATCGCGATCGACGCCCGCGGCCTGAACCGGGTCATCTCGATACGGCCCGGTGAGGCCGTCGTGGAGACCGGCGCCACCTGGGCGCAACTGGTCGATGCGGGCCTGGCCAAGGGCTGGGTGCCGCCCGTGCTGACGGACTACCTCCACCTGTCGGTGGGCGGGACGCTCAGCGTCGGCGGCATCGGCGGGGCGGTGCAGCACCACGGCCTGCAGACGGACACGGTGCGCGAACTCCAGGTGGTCACCGGCACCGGTGAGCTGGTGACCGCCTCGCGCGGGCGCAACCGGGAGTTGTTCGAGGCGGTGCTGGCCGGCGGCGGGCAGGCGGGGATCATCGTCCGGGCGACGCTGGCGCTGATGCCCGCCCCGGCGCGGTCCACCGTCTTCACCCTGGCCTACGACGACCTGGACGCCTACCTGGCCGACCAGCAGAAAGTGCTCGCCGACGGGCGTTTCGACCTCCAGGTCGGCAACGTCGTGCGCAGCGCGGACGGACAGCGCTGGCGCTACACCGCCGAGTTGGTGGCGTACGGGCCGGCGGACCGGCCGGTGGACCGCCAGGCGCTGCTGGCGGGCCTGAACCCGGTGGCGGGCGAGACGACCGTGGTGGAGCAGGGCTGGCGCGAGTACGCGTTCCGGGTCGACGCCTTCGCGGGGTACCTGCGCTCGGCCGGTTTCTGGGGGCTGCCGAAGCCGTGGCTGAGCCTGTTCCTGCCCGCCGCCACGGCAGGGGTGTTCATGCGGGAGGCCGCCGAGCAGTTGACGGCCGCCGACCTGGGGGCGGGGCTGCTGCTGTTCTACCCGTACGCGCGGGCGAAGGTGGCGACGCCGCTGGCCGTCCTGCCCGATGCCCCCGTCGGCTGGCACTTCGACCTGCTCGCCTTCCCCGCGCCGGGCGCCGACACCGCCGCCATGCTGGAGCGCAACCGGCGCCTGTACGAGCGGGCCGTGCAGCTCGGCGGCAAGCGCTACCTCATCGGCGCGGTACCCGGCATGAGCGGCGCCGACTGGCAGGCACACTACGGAGGGCTGTGGGAGCGGGTGACGCGGGCCAAGCGGCGCTTCGACCCGGCGGGGATCCTGACCCCGGGCCAGGGCATCCACACCACCTGACCCCGCGCACCCGGGGCCCGCATCACCGGGCGCGGGCCCCGGGGCGGTCAGGCGTGGTCGCGGGCCGCCTGGGCGAGGGCGCCGAGCGCGAACTGCCTGGCGGGCGGGCCGGGTTGGGTGAGGAAGTCGAGCAGGAGGCGGTTGACGAGGTCGGGCTTCTCCAGCGGGGCGGTGTGGGAAGTGCCGGGCAGGACTGCGAGTTGGCCGTGGGGGGCGGTTCCGGCCACGGCGGCGCTGTGGCAGATGCGCACGCCGTCGTCGTCGCCCTGCATCACCAGCAGGGGCATGGGCAGGTCGGCCAGGGCAGCGAAGCCGATGTCGGGTTCCTCCCGCCACATGGCCAGCCACTTGGCGAAGACCACGGGGAAGTGGGCCGGGCCGTCCGGGGACAGCGGCTCGTACTGGGGGCGGAGCATGGCCTCCAGAGGCGCGGTGTCGTCGAGGATCGCGGCGTCGGCGTCGGTGGAACCCGCACGGCTGACACCACCGCTGATGAGGACCAGGGAACGGACCAGATCGGCACGGCGCAGCGCCGTCCGCAGGGCGACGGTCGCGCCCGCACTCCAGCCGACCAGGTGGACGGGGCCGGTGCCGAGGGTCTCCAGGAGGGCGATGAGGTCACCGGCCATCAGGTCGCTGGTGACGGGGCCCTCGACGTCGGGGGTGCGGCCGTGGCCGCGGCGTTCGGGGGCGTGGACGCGGAAGTGCGCGGCAAGGGCCGGGATCTGGCCCCACCAGCTGTCGGCGGTCACCCCTCCCCCGTGCAGCAGGACGACGGGGTCACCCTCGCCCTGGATCTCGCACCAGGTGCGATGTCCACCGACGTTCACGTACTCACCCATGCCACGCCTCCATGTCTGCTCGCCCGAAACCCGAAAGCCCGAAGCCCGAGAGCCCGGAAGGCCCGAAGCCACTTGAGCATCGCTCAGGTCGATCATAGGCAGATGACCTGAGCTAAGCTCAAGTCCCCCTGCCCCCAAGCTTTCCCGCCGGAAGGAGCCCGCCGACACCATGGCGCTGCACCGCAATGACGTCATCGCCGCCGCACTGGACCTGCTCGACGAGGTCGGGCTCGAGCGACTGACCACCCGGGCACTGACCGAACGCCTGGGCGTGGCCCCCGGGGCGCTGTACTGGCACGTCCGCAGCAAGCAGGAGCTCCTGACGGCCATGGCGGACACCGTCGTGGCCCCGGCCTTCTCCGCACCCGTGACGGGCAAAGGCGAGGGTGCGGAGGCGGAGGCGGAGACGAAGCCGGGCAGTTGGGCGGAGCACACCGAGGCGTTCGCGCACCGGCTGCGCCGGGCACTGCTGGGACGCCGCGACGGCGCGCGGCTGGTGTCGGGACACCTCGTCCCCGGAACGGCGACGCTCAGGTCCGTGGAGGACGGCCTGGCCCTGATGAGCGCACAGGGACTCACACCGGCCCAAGCAGCAGTGCTGGGGCACGCGGTGACCAGCTACGTCATCGGATTCGTCCTCCAGGAGCAACAGGAGCCCGCCCCCACCGGCGAGGCCGCCGGCCCGGACCCGGCGCACTTCCCGCTCCTCGTGCAGTGGCAGACCGAACACCCCGGCCCCGACGCCACGTTCGCCGCGGGCCTCACGCTGCTGACCACGGGCCTGGCCTCCCAACTCGCCTGAGGAACACCGAGGACACCACCCGTTCGGGCGGTCGGCGCGCGGTTCGTGTTGCAGAGGTGTTGCAGCGGGCGTGGCGGGACCCCGTCCCGTAGTAGCGTCTGCCATGAAGTCGCGCACCGTGCGCGGCGGTTGACGGGGGTTCGACTCGGAACGGGGGCCAGGCGTGGGAAGGGGTGGTGGGTGTGGGACGGGCACGCGTGACGGCGCGAGTGATCGTGCACCCCGGTGTGGAGGACGTCAACGTCCAGCAGGTGTTGGAGGCCCTCGCCGACCCGGCGAGGCGCAAAGTGGTGCACACCCTCGCCCACTCGGGCGCTGACCTGAGCTGCGGCTCCTTCGACCTACCCATCGGACGCTCCACCTCCAGCCACCACTTCTCCGTCCTGCGCGCGGCCGGAGTGGTACGGCAGTACTACGTCGGCACCACCAAGATGAACACCCTCCGCACCGAGGAACTCGAACAACGCTTCCCCGGCCTCCTGACCGCAGTCATCGCGGCCGCCGACACCGAAGCCCACCGCACGCCCCACCCACCAAGCCCCTAGTGACCAGCGGCTCCGCCGCCAGGCCGTTCGTACGGGGCAAGGGCGTCTGCACGGGTGCGCGGGGCGGGGCGTAGGGTGGTCGACCATGACCGAGGACGACGTCCAGGGGTGGGCCGGAACGCGCCGGTGGGTCGAGGGCACGCTGGCGCCCGGTGAGCGGATCGCCGGCGTGCGGGCGCTCAAGGGCGGGTGGACCTCGCAGATGCGCCGCCTGGACATCGAATCCGTCAACAGCGACAGCAGCGACGACGGCAACCACGACAACAGCGGTAACGGCGACAACGGCCGGGACGGCAGCGGGCGTTACTCGCTGGTGCTGCGCTCCTTCGTCAAGCCCTTCTACGTCCGCCACGCCCCGGGCATGCTGGAGCGCGAGGCCGACGTGCTGCGCCTGCTGGCCGCCCGCGACATCCCGGCGGCCCGGCTGCGCGCGGTGGACGCCCGGGGCGAGCACGGCGAGCACCCGTCGCTGCTGATGACCCACCTGGACGGCGGGGTGCGGGTGCAGGAGGACGGGGACGTGGCGCGGCGGGTGGAGTTGCTGGCCCGGCAGCTGGCCGCCGTGCACACCGTCGAGGTCGACGAGGAGCAGCGGCCGCGGGCCTGGCAGGCCTGGACCTCCCCCGAACGCGTGCAGGTGCCGCCCGCCACCGAGCGACCGGAACTGTGGGAGCGCGCGGTGACGCTGATCGGCCGCCCGGCCCCCGAGCACCGAGGTGCCTTCCTGCACCGCGACTTCCACCCGGGCAACGTGCTGTTCGACGGTACGGGGGCGGAACTCGCGGTCAGCGGAGTCGTCGACTGGGTGGAGACCTCCTGGGGCCCCACCGACCTGGACGTCGCCCACTGCTCGACGGCGCTGGCCCTGCTGCACGGCGTGGAGACGGGCCTGGCCTTCGCCGACGCCTACGAGCGGGCCGGCGGCACGCTCACCGCCACCGGGGAGGACCACCTGTACTGGCGGCTGCTGGACGCGCTGGCCTTCGCGCCGGACGCGGAGAAGGTCGCCGTGCCCTGGCGCGAACTGGGCCGCACCGACCTGAGCACCCAGCTGCTGTCCGCCCGCCTGGAGGAGTACGTGGCGGCCCTGTTCGAGCGCTACGCGTAGTCGGCCCCCGCCCCGGGCACCCTCCCCTCGACCCGGCGAGCACCGGTGGCCACCGCAAGGCCACCCGACAGCGCAGGGCAGGGCAGCCCAGGGGCGGGGCAGGGAGGAACCGGCGAATGGCAGTGGAGATCGTCTACGAGACGCACGCCACGACCACCGACAACGAAGCGGGCATCGCCACCGGCCACCTGCCCGGGCGCCTGGGCCCGCTGGGCCGGCGCCAGGCCGCCGAGCTGGGCGAGCGGCGCCGGGGCGAGGCGCTGGCGGCGGTGTTCAGCTCCGACCTGCACCGCGCGGTGGCCACCGCGCGCATCGCCTTCCCCGGCGGCCACCCGCCCCTGCACCAGGACCCCCGACTGCGCGAGTGCGACTACGGCACCCTCAACGGCGCCCCGGCCGCCCTGGTCGCGGCGCTGCGCCCGTACTGCGCCGACCACCCGTACCCCGGTGGGCAGAGCCACCGCCAGGTCCTCGCCGCCACCGGGGCCTTCCTGGCCGACCTCGCCGCGGGGTTCGACGGACGGCGCGTCCTGCTGATCGCACACTCGGCCAACCGCTGGGCGCTGGACTGCATGCTGGCCGGCGCCCGCCTGGAGGACGTCCTGCGCGAACCGCCGCCCTGGCTGGTACTACAGCCTGCCCGCGCCCTGGCCCTGGCCGCCGCCCGCCTGAACCCCGCTGCGGGACGGGGCCCGCTCCGCGGCCGGGGCCGAGACCACGGCCCGGCCCGGGACGCCCGCCGGCGGGGTGGGTGGGCCGACGCGACGGCGGGCGCAGACGGCGGCGAGGGCGAGGGCCGCCAGGGCCGCGCCGGCCAGGGGCAGGTGGCGGGGACCGGCGACCGTGACGGTGGCGCCGGCCAGGGCGGTGCCCAGGGTGATGCCGAGGTTGGAGAAGGAGATGAACAGGCTGTTGCCGAACTCCGGTGCCCGGGCGGCGTCGCGGGCCAGCCAGCCCTGGGCGACGGCCAGTCCCCCGGAGTGGACGGCGCCCCACAGCAGGACGCCCGCGACCATCGCGGCCGGATGGGTGCCGAGCGCGTACAGCAGCGCGTACAGGCCGACGTACAGCAGCGGGTAGGCGGTGACGGTGCGGGTCAGGTCGCGTTCCAGCAGGCGCCCGAAGCCGATGCCGGTGACGGTCATGACGGCGCCGAAGGCCATCAGGGCGGCGCCGGTGAGGGAGGGGGCGAGGCCGGTGACGCTCTCCAGGTACTCGGCGAAGAAGCCGTAGCCGGCGAACATCGCCGCGAAGATCAGGGTCACGGCCGCCACCGCGAGCCACAGTCGGGCGCTGCGCAGGATGCCGAGCTGTCCGGCGGTCGAGACGTGCTGCTCCCGGGGCAGGCGGGGGAAGAGGACCAGCAGGCCGGCGGCGGCGAGCAGGTTGACCGCGGCGGCGCTCCAGAACGCGGCGGCCAGGCCGAGGTGGTCGGCGAGGTAGGCGGTCAGCGGGACCCCGAAGGCGAAGCCGGCGCTGACGCCCGCGAAGACGACGCTCACCGCCCGTCCCTCCCGGCCGGGGCGGGCCAGCCGGGTGGCGGCGGTCAGCGCCAGGGCGAAGAACACCGGGTGCACCAGGGCCGGCAGGACGCGGAAGGCGAGCATCACCGGGAAGGAGTCGGTGAGCGCGTACACGGCGTTGGACACCGCGAACAGCACCGGCACCGCCACCAGCACCGCCTTACGCGGCAGCCGGGAAGCCGCCAGGGTGGCCGGCGGCCCGGCCAGGGCCACGGTCAGCGCGAAGACGCCGACCAGCCAGCCCGCGGTGGCCGGAGCCACGTGCAGGTGCTGCGACAAGCGCGGCAGCACCCCGACCACCCCCATCTCGGTGGTGATCACTCCGAACACCCCGACCGCCAGGGCCCCCACCGCCAGCGCCGCGCGCGGACCTCGTACACCGTCCATCAACAGCCTCCCTCTCACGTCCACGGGCCGTCCACGGGCCGGATCGCCATCCGAATCCGCAACGACAAATCTAGATAGTTAGATGAATCAGGGCCGAAGAAGAGGGGCGCCCACCCAAGGGCACCCCTCATCGACGTCACAGCACCACGGCACCCCGGCACCCCCGCACCACGAACCCGGTCGAGCGGCACCCGGCCGGGCACGACCTCAGAGCTCGTCGCGCACGTACGCGGCGAAGGCCGCGATCGTCTCCTCGTCACGCCGGTAGAACGTCCACTTGCCGACCCGCTCGGACACCAACAGCCCGGCGTCACGCAGGATCTGCAGATACCCGGAGACCACCGACTGGGCCAGGCCCGAACGCTCGCGGATGTCGGTCACGCACACCCCGACGTGGAAGCCCACCCCGCGCTCGCGGTAGTACGCCTCGTCCCAGTACCGCTCGGGCGTCTTGAGCCAGCGCAGGAAATCCGCACGCGCCGGGTTGGCGAGCGCCTTGTGCACGGCCAGCGGATCCACCACGCACGCTCCTTCCCCGACCACGGACACCCTCGACACCAGGACGCATCTAATATTCTCGATACGATCAACCGTGTCAAGCCGCCCCCGCCCCGCCCGGCGACCGCCGAACTCCCGCCATGCACATGCCTTCGTGCGCCGGGCGGTGCGCCCTGACCGGGGCGCCGCGCACCGCTGATCTTGGATGCGTTGCCGGTCACACGCGCGAGGAGCGGTCGAGTGCCCCAGGATGCCGAGTTCTTCATGCCCTACCCCCGCCGGTCGCACCCGGACACGCCCGCCGCCCTGGAACGCAACATCCAGTGGGCCCGGCAGTTCGGGCTGCTGCCCACCGACAGCGCCGTGGCGCTGTACGCCGCCAGCGGGGTCGCGGAGTTCGGCACGGACTTCTGCACCGAACCCGGGGACGACGTCGACCTGCTGACCAACGGGATGGCCTTCCACTTCATCTTCGACGACTTCTTCGACACCCCGTCCGGACAGCCCGCCGACGCCGCGGTCGCCGCGGCGCTGGAGATGGCCGACCTCCTCGGCCGCCCCGCCCTGTCGCCCCGCCCGCCGACCACGCGGATCGGCGCCGCCTTCGCGCGGCTCTGGGCGGACATGACCGAGGGGCGGTCGGCCGAGTGGAGCCGCCGTGCGGCCAGGAGCTGGCTGGACTACCTGTACGCGAACCTCACCGAGGAGGCCAACCGGCGCACCGGCGAAGTCCCCACCGTCGACGAACACTTGGAGGTACGGCGACACTCGATCGCGGTGCGGCCGACCCTCCATCTGCTGGAGGCGGCCGGTCGTTTCGAGGTGCCGTCGCTGGCCTGGCACAGCGGGCGGCTCACCACCGCCCGCCGGCACACCGTCGATCACGTGGTCCTCGTCAACGAGGTCACGGGCCTGGAGAAGGACGAGGCCCGCGGCGAACCCAACCTCGTCCAGTTCGTCATGGCGGAACAGGGCCGCTCCCGTGACTCGGCGATCCGCTACGTCATCGCGACGGCCGACGAGCACCTGCGGGCGTTCCTGGACCTGCACCAGGGCACTGCGGGGTTCTGCGACCGGCTGGGCCTGTCCGGCGGCGGTCGTGAAGCGGTGCACCGCCACGTCGACAACCTCCGCGACATGATCGCCGGGAACTACTACGTCCACACCTCCGTAGGGCGGTACGGCCCGGCCGCCTCCGCCCGCATCGGGCCCGACGCACCAGGCCTGCTCGGCCAGGACGGCATCACGCCCTCGTAGCGGCCCCCACCCGAGCCGGAGCACCTGGCGGGAGGGTGTCCGCTCCTCGGTCACCCCGCGTCGGGCGCGGGGTGCGGGCAGTAGGATCGACGGCGTTGTCTGTCGTACACCGCTGGTAGGAG
>NZ_JBHYGR010000211.1:0-11725 GCF_042738155.1 Kitasatospora sp. NPDC059088
GTACGTCCAGTACGAGGCCGACTCGGGCGCACGCCCAGCCGGGCGCCCAACGCCGCGCGCTGATCTGCCAAGATCCGCCGGACAGGCCCTAACCCCGCGCCTTCACGTAGTGCCGCGCCGCCTTCGCCCGGTTCCCGCAGACCGCCATCCGGCACCACCGCCGGCGCCCGTTCTGCGAGGCGTCGAAGAAATGCAGAATGCACGCCTCGTGTGCGCACTGCTTCACCCGGTGGGCGCCCTGTCCGAGCAGCGCGAGGAAGTCGTCGGCCGCCAGCCAGGGTGCCAGCCACTCCGGCCGGTCGGCCTCGACCCGCTCCTCGGCCCCGCCCGGCCCGGCCGTCCGCCGGATCCGTCCGTGCGCCAGCACCGCGTCCAGCCCGGCCCGCGCCCGCTCGCCCAACTCGCCCCGCTCGCGGGCGTCCTGGGCCGCGAGCAGGACCGCCTCGCGGGTCTGCCGGATCGCCGCCAGTCCGGCCGCGTCGGCCGGGCAGCGCTCGGTCAGCCCGTTGGAGGAGAGCCAGATCCCGTACTGCTCCACGTCGGTGAGCGCGTCGTTGACGGGCGTTCCGGACCAGCGGGTGTTGAGCAGGTCGAGGGCGAGCGGCTCGCCGGTCAGCGGTCGGTGGTCCCTCGGGTCCGGCATCAGGTCAGTCATCGCTCTCCCTCGGCTCGGCCCGATTCTACGTCCGCTCCCGCACCGGGAATTGGTGTGGACCGTTCCCGGAACAGCGGCCATTCACTGTATGGAACGCCCGGATTTCCGGCCCTCCACAGTTGACTGTTTTTTAGCAACGAATTGCCGGACCATGATCCACCGCACCGATCCGCTCTGACATGTTCTAGCCAGCGTTCCTGAACCCATCGGGACGCCTTGCCCCTTGCCGGCTCCCCACAGCCGGCCGGAGGAGGATCCGTTGCGTCACCGTTCCCTCGCCATCGCCGCGGCGATAGCCGTCCTGCCGCTGACCGCCGTCTCCCTCGGCGTCGCCACCGCACAGGCCGCCACCCCGCACGCCGCCCCGCGCGTCGCCCTGCCGAACACCGTGAACCCCGCGGTGGCCCACTCGGAGAAGAAGGGTGACGTCCCGGCCGAGCAGCAGATCTCGGTGGCCGTCAGCCTCAAGCTGCGCGACTCCGCCGGGCTGGACCGCTTCCTCGCCGCCGTCGCCACCCCCGGCACCCCGGAGTACGGCACGTACCTGACGCCGGAGCAGTTCAGCGCGCGGTACGCGCCCACCCAGCAGGCCGTCGACCAGGTCAAGGCCTACCTGACCGCCCAGGGCCTGACCGTCGGCGACGTCAGCGCCAACCGCCAGGTGGTCAACGCCCACGGCACCGCCGCGCAGGTCTCCCAGGCCTTCGGCACCCACGAGAGCTCGTACCTCGACCCGCAGCAGCAGCGCACCTTCTTCGCCAACGACGGCGCCGCCTCGATCCCCGCCGAACTGGCCTCCGTGGTCCAGGGCCTGAGCGGCCTGGACAACCACGCGGTGCGCAAGGGCCGGATCGCCGCCCCGCACTCGGTGACCCCGAACGCCGCCACCGCCACCCCGAAGGGCATGGCCCCGGCCCAGTACCGGGGCGCGTACAACCTGGACAGGACCGGCGCCGACGGCACCGGCACCACGGTCGCCCTCTGGGAGTTCGACGGCTACAAGTCCTCGGACCTGACCACCTACGACTCCCAGTACGGCCTGACCGGCCCGGCCGTCACCACCGTTCCGGTGGACGGCGCGAACTACGACTCCTCGCCCGGCCAGGGCGAGGGCGAGGTCGAGCTGGACAGCGAGATCGTCCGCGGCGCGGCCCCCAAGGCCACCCAGCTGCTCTACGAGGCCCCGAACAGCGACCAGGGCGAGATCGACATGGCCAACAAGATCGTGGCCGACAACAAGGTCTCGGTCATCTCGATCTCCTGGGGCACCTGCGAGCCGGACACCACCGCCTCCTCGATGACCGCCGTCGACAACGCCTTCAAGCAGGCCGCCGCCCAGGGCATCTCGGTCTTCTCCGCCTCCGGCGACGACGGCTCCAAGGACTGCACCCGCTCCGCCAGCGGCGCGAGCGTCACCTCGGTCGACTTCCCGGCCTCCAGCCCGCACCAGACCGGCGTCGGCGGCACCAACCTCCAGGTCACCGGTGGCAACGGCTACTCCTCGGAGAGCGCCTGGAGCACCGCCGGCGGCGGCGTCTCCACCGTGTTCGGCAAGCCGAGCTGGCAGACCGGCACCGGCATCGGCGGCACCATGCGCACCGTCCCGGACGTCGCCTCCAACGCCGACCCGCAGAGCGGCTTCGCGATCTACACCGGCGGCGGCTGGAACGTCTACGGCGGCACCAGCGCGGCCGCGCCGCTGTGGGCCGGCTACGCCGCCCAGGTCAACCAGAAGGCCAAGGCCGCCGGGCAGCCCGCCCTCGGCGAGGCGAACCCCAAGCTGTACGCGGTCGCCAACAGCAGCAGCTACGGCAGCACCTTCCACGACGTGACCACCGGCGCCAACCAGGACTTCTCGGCCGGCACCGGCTACGACCAGGTCACCGGCTGGGGCACCCCGGTCGCCGACGCCCTGACCACCGCCCTGCTCGGCGGCGGCAGCACCGGCGGCACCACCCAGCCGACCGGCGGGGGCTGCACCGCCGCCCAGCTGATCGGCAACGGCGGCTTCGAGACCGGCACCGCCGCCCCGTGGAGCACCTCCTCGGGCGTCGTCGACAACGGCACCTCCGAGCCGGCCCACTCCGGCAGCTGGAAGGCCTGGCTGGACGGCTACGGCAGCGCCCACACCGACACCCTGTCGCAGACCGTCACCGTCCCGGCCGGCTGCGCCTCGGCGACCCTCACCTTCGCGCTGCACATCGACACCGCGGAGACCGGCTCCACCCCGTACGACACGCTGACCCTCCAGGCGAACGGCACCACCGTGAAGACCTGGTCCAACGTGGACGCGGCCGCCGGCTACGTGCAGCAGACCGTGGACCTGACCTCCTTCGCCGGCCGTAGCGTGACCCTCAAGTTCACCGGCACCGAGGACGGCTCCAACCAGACCAGCTTCGTGATCGACGACGTCGCCCTGAACGTCAAGTGATCACCGGCCGGTAGCACCACGTAGACCCCCGCCGGGGCGGCGCCGTCAGGGCCCGCCCCGGCGGTGTCCGTTTGCGCCCGGTTCCGCACCGTTCCCGACGTCGCGTTCCGGCCGTGTTTCCGAACTGTTTCAAGATCGCTAACCATCCGGTCCACCTGCTGTGACCACTGTCATCCGCACGACTGATGACGTAGCCTCTCGACGGTGCATAGGGTTCCCCAAAGCTCGGTGAAGCCGCTCACAGCGCGCCCCGGCGCCGGTCCGGTGCCACCGAATCCACCTGGTGGGGAGGTTCACCGCATGGCCGCACAGCAGCCTCAGGACGCCGCGCGGCTGCGGCTGGTCGGATCGCGTACGGAGCGCCCCGACCCGCCCGTCCAGGCGCCCGCCCCGACCCCGGGGCCCCCGGCGCCGTCCGCCGGCCGACCGGCCCCGGCCGGCGGCTTCGCGGACGCCCTGCACCTGGCGATCGAGGCCAGCGGCCTCAGCCTGGACCGGATCCGCGCCGCACTCGCCCAACGCGGCGTCAGGGTCAGTGTCACGACGCTCAGTTACTGGCGCCGCGGCCGCAGCCAGCCCGAACGGGCCAGCTCGCTGCGCGCCGTCCACCTGCTGGAGGAACTGCTCGGCCTGCCGCACAGCGCGCTCTCCTCACTGCTCGGCCCGCCCCGCCCGCGCGGCCGCTGGGCCGCCGCCGCCAACACCCTCCACCTCGGGCTGGAGGACGTCTGGCCGGGCGAGCAGGAGATCGCCGAGATCTTCGCCGAACTGGACGCCCCGCCGGCCGGCGAGCTGGAGCGGCTCAGCATCCACGACTCGTACTACGTGGACGCCGAGCGGCGCGCCAACCTGCTGCGGATGCGCCAGGTGGTGCGCGCCACCGTCGGCGGCGTCGGCCGCTGCCTGGTCGTGCACAAGGCCGACGAGGAGGCCACCGGCTGCCCGGAGATCACCTCGGTGCGGCACGGCCGGCTGGGCCGGGTCCGCCGCCGCCCGGAGGTCGGCCTGACCGTCGCCGAGCTGATGCTGGACCGCCCGCTCGGGCTCGGCGACAGCACGGTCTTCGAGTACGAGGTGGAGATCCCGCCCGGCGGCCCGACCATGGAGTACAGCCGCCGCTTCGCCACCACGGTGCGCGAGTACGTGCTCCAGGTGCACTTCGACCCGGCGGCCGTCCCGGTGCACTGCGAGCGCTACGACCGCGAGCCGGGCGCGGACGTCGACCACCGCCGCGAGCAACTGTGGATCGGCGCCTCGGCGAGCGCCCACGTCCTGGCCCCGGACCAGCAGCCCGGCCACATCGGCATCCGCTGGGAATGGCCCTAGGCACCACCGCACCACCGAAGCCCACCGGAGCCCCGTCGGACCACCAGGTCCGGCGGGGCTTCCGCGTCCCCTCCCGGAAACCTGACCCCTTCAAGCCGCTCCATCGGTTGACGCTCCATCATCTAACCCATAACCTCATTAGTACCGGTTAGGCAGTCGCCCCGCCGGAACCCACCGGGAGGGACCAGGCATGTCCGGCACCACCGCACTCCGCACCCTGCAGACCGGCCACGTGGGCCTCAACGTCACCGACCTCGACCGCTCGGTCGACTTCTACCGGACCGTCCTCGGCCTCGAACTCACCCACCGGGGCACCGACCCCGAACGCCGCTACGCCCTGCTCGGCCGCGACGGCCGCCTGGTGGTCACCCTCTGGCAGCAGAGCACCGGCACCTTCCCCACCGCCGCCCCCGGCCTGCACCACCTCTCCTTCGAGGTGGCGGACCTCGACGAGGTCCGCGCCACCGAGGAACTGCTGCGCACCCTGGGCGCCGAGTTCGCCTACGACGGCGTCGTCCCGCACAGCGAGGGCTCCGCCTCCGGCGGCGTCTTCTTCACGGACCCGGACGGCATCCGGCTGGAGGTCTACACCCGCACCGGGCTGGCCGACACCGCCGCCGGGGCCCCCCACGCCGACGCCCCGACCTGCGGCTTCTTCTAGGCAACGGGATGACCGCCACCAGCACCCCCTACCACCCCGGCGAGCGCAGGGCCCAGGCCCGCGCCGGAGTGACCGAGCGGGCCGACCACGCGGGCCGGTCGATCCGCAGCACCGTCCCGGCCGTGGCCGCCCGCTTCCTCACCGAGCGCCGGACGCTGGTGGTCGGCGCCGCCGACCAGGACGGCCGGGTCTGGGCCACCCAGCTGTCCGGCCCGGCCGGCTTCCTGCGGGCCCCGGACGAGCACACCGTGACGATCGCCGCCCACCCGTCCGAGGCCGACCCGCTGGCCGCGGCCCTGGCCCGCCCCGCCCAGCTCGGCACCATCGCCCTGGACCCGGCCGGCCGCCGCCGGATGCGGCTCAACGGCCGTTCGGTGCCGGACGGCCGGGGCGGGCTGGTGGTCCGTGCCGAGGAGGTGGTGTCCAACTGCCCGAAGTACATCCAGCGCCGCAGCCCGCTGGACCGCCCGGGCGCGGGCGCGCCCCGCACGGTCGCCGACGGGCCGGTCCTGACCACGGCCCAGCGGCTGACCGCGGCCACCGCCGACACCTTCTTCATCGCCACCTGTGGACCCGACGGCAGGGTGGACGCCTCGCACCGCGGCGGCTTCCCCGGCTTCCTGGAGGCGGTGGCGCCGGACACCGTCCGCTGGCCCGAGTACCGCGGCAACAGCATGTTCCTGACCCTCGGGAACCTGGAGCTGGACCCGCGGGCCGGACTGCTGCTGCCCGACTGGGAGACCGGCGGGGCCCTGCTGATCACCGGCGAGGCCCGCACCGACTGGTCCGAGGAGGCCCGGCGGGCCGCCCCCGGCGCCGAGCGGATGGTCGAACTGACCGTCACCGGGGTCCGGGAGATCGCCGACGCCACCCCGCTGACCTGGACCGGTCCCGAGTACTCGCCCGCCAACCCGCACTGACCACGGGTCAGTTCCGTACGGGCCCCCGACCGAAGGCCGGGGGAGGGGCCTCACCCGTCCGGCGCAATCCGCCGCGCCGCACCCCGCCCGCTCTGGGACCTTTGGTTCCCGATGACACGCGGTCGGACCGGGACGAGCACTCCCGTCCCGCCGTCAGGCGCGCCGACCAGGAAAGAGGCGGGGCATGACCCTCACCGACGGCCCCTCACCGCTGATGGAGTTCACCGAGGTCGACCCCGAGGAGGACTGCATATGCGGCGGCTGCAACGCCCGCCGCCGCGCCCGGCTGCACGCCGCCCCGGTCCACGAGGGCGGGCACGCCGCGGCCCGCAGCACCCGCCGCCGGGCCGCCGTCCTGGTGGCCGCCGTCGGCACCGCGATAGGCGGCGGCACCGCCGCCGCGGCCCCCGCCCCCGGCCCCACCCCGGGCGGCAGCAGCACCGCCCAGCCCCCGCGGACCCCGCAGGGCGAGGTCAGCGGCCTCTACGGCCAGGACCCCGGCGCCCGCTCCGCCGCCCCGCAGCCCGCCGCCCAGCCCGTCACCCGGGCCCGGATCATCCAGCGCGCCCAGGCCTGGGTCGACCAGGCCGTGCCGTACGGCATGGGCCGCTACTGGTCGGACGGCTACCGCCAGGACTGCTCCGGCTTCGTCTCGATGGCCTGGGGCCTCGGCAGCAGCCAGACCACCTGGACCCTGCCGAACTTCGCGGAACGGATCGACCGCAACGACCTCCAGCCCGGCGACGCGCTGATCTACAACAACCCGGCCAACCCCCAGGCCGGCTCGCACGTGACGATCTTCGGCGGCTGGACGGACTCCTCCCGCACCCGGTACGTCGCCTACGAGCAGACCTCCCCGGGCACCAGGAAGCGCTCCACCCCGTACGCCTACTGGAACAACTCCGGCTCCTACCTCCCGTACCGCTACACCGGCCTGTCCGGCGGCAGCAGCGACGGCACCGGCAGCACCGACGCCTTCCCCGGCGCGCAGGAGTTCGGCCCCGGCGCGGACAACGGCTACGTCACCAGGCTCGGGCAGCTGCTGGCGCAGCGCGGCGGCGCCCGCTTCTACGCCGAGGGCCCCGGCCCCCGCTGGGGCGAGGCCGACCGCAGGGCCACCCAGGCCTTCCAACTCGCCCAGGGCTGGCGCGGCGGCGAGGCCGACGGCATCCCGGGCAAGGACACCTGGGACTTCCTGGTCCACCACAAGGGCCACGACATCGACGCCGGCACCCCGCCGCCGTCCCCCTGAGGCCCCCGCGGTCGCGGCACCGCCCGGGCGCCGCGCCTCAGCGCCGGCCCGACATCCAGTGGAACAGCCCCATCGCCACGCTGGTCGCCAGGTTGAAGCTGGACACCCCCGCCTGCATCGGCACCGCGACCAGCCGGTCGGCCCGCTCCCTGAGCTCCGCCGACACCCCGTGCCGCTCGGTGCCGAAGGCGAGCAGCGCGTCGTCCGGGAACGGCAGGTCCCGGATGTCCGTGCCCTCCGGGTCCAGCACGTACAACGGCCCGGCCGGCAGCTCCGGCAGGTCCACCCGCTCCACCGCGGTGGCGAAGTGCAGTCCCGCGCTCCCGCGCAGCACCGTCGGGTGCCAGGGGTCCAACTCGCCCGTGGTCACCACCCCGGTCGCCCCGAACCCGGCCGCCAGCCGGATCACCGCCCCGACGTTCCCCAGGTTCCGCGGATTCTCCAGCACGACCACCGGCGCCCGCCGCGGCAGCCGCCCCAACGCCTCCCGGTTCGCGGCCACCGACGGCCGCGCCGCCAACCCGACCACCCCGGTCGGATGCAGCCGCGGCGCCAGCCCCCGCAGCCGCTCCTCGGCCACCTCCACCGCCAGCGCGTCCAGCGCCGGGACCACGTCCGGCGCCAACTCCCCGGCCAGTGCCAGCAGGGCCCCCCGGTCGGCCGTCAGCACCCGCCGGACCTCGCCCCCGAACCGCAGCGCGTGCTTCAACGGGTGGAACCCGTCCAGCAGCACCGCGCCCCGCTCGGCCGCCCGCCAGTCCCGCACCAGCTCGTCGTCCATGCCGCTCACTCTCCCACCCCCGGCTCCCCGGGCCGCCCGGCGGCCGCGATCACCTCGTCGAACCCGAGCGGCACCCCCACCGGGCCGCCCTCGGCGGCCAACCCGGCCAACGCGAGATCCAGATGCCGGTGCACCAACGCCCCGTCCGCGTCCAGCGCGGCCAACGCCCCCGGCAGCGGCCGGGAGACCCGGACGCAGAGCAGCACCAGATCCCCCATCCCCACGTCCGCCCGGATCTTGCCGGCGTCCCGGGCAGCCCGCAGCAGTCCCTCCACCGCCGTCACCGCACCCCGCCGGGCGGCCACCAACTCCCCGTCCACCACCAGCCGTTCGAGCAGCACCACGATCGCCGCCCCCATCCGCAGATCGGCGGCCGCGTGCACGAACCGGCGCAGCGCCCGGTACGGATCGTCCTCCGCCCGCCGCGCCTCCTCCGCCGCCCCGGTGAGCCGGCCCAGCAGATCGGTGACCAGCGCCCGCACCAAGGCCTCCCGGTCGGGGAAGCGCCGGTAGAGCGTGCCCGGCCCGACGCCCGCCCGCCGGACCACCGCGTCCAACGGGGCGTCCGGCCCGCGCTCCAGGAACACCTCGCAGGCGGCGTCCAGGATCCTGCGCCGGCTGCGTTCCGCGTCGGCCCTCATCCACCACTCCCTAACCGGAGAACTTCTCTCCCCCTATGCTAGCGTCCAGCCAACCGGAGAAAAACTCTCCGCCTATCGCCCTCCCCGAGGAGCGCCACCATGCCCACCACCACCCCCCTCACCGTCCACACCGCACTCGACGGCGTCCCCCAGCCCCGCGAAGCCGTCCTCGCCTGGGAGCTCGACCGCGCCCGCGCCGCCCTGCACCTGCTCAAGCAGCGCCTCGGCGACGACCGGATGCGCGAACTCCTCACCCCCGACACCGCCGAGGCCGACGCCGCCCTCACCACCTGGGCCCACGCCTCCCGGGGCCGCTGGCGCACCGCCGTCACCGAACTCACCGCCACCGGCATCGACGCCACCCGGTTCCTCGCCTGGTGGCAGGGCCGCCTCCGGGCCGGCGACCGCACCGCCCTGCTCGCCGCCAACCCCGAGCACTACCTCGCCGACTCCACCGCCGACCGCGTCGAGATCATCGAAACCCTCGGCACCACCCCGACCCGCTTCTTCCTCCGCTTCCACGACGACGTCCCCGTCCCCACCACCTTCCCCACCCACATCGCCGGCACCGGCACCCTCGCCGACGGCACCGAGATCCTCCGCGTCCTCCACGAGTTCGCCGACACCCCCGCCGGCCTCCGGATCCGCCTCACCGTCCAGTTCCCCGAGGCCGCCCCCGACCACCTCCCCACCGGCCACCAGTGGCACTTCGCCTGCGAGTTCACCAACTGGCTCCGCGCCGCCCACACCGCCGCCTGACCCCGGACCCCGAGCGGGCGCGCAGGGCCGGAGCCCGCGCGCCCGCACGAGGAAACCCACCCCGCCCCCGGCCCCCTACCGCTTCTCCTTCTCCGAACTCCCCCGCAGAGCCCGCTCCAGATCCCGCAGGGCCACCCCCACCAACCGGGTCCCGGCCCGCACCACGTCCCCCTGCACCCCCGCCCCCGCTCCCTCCCCCAGGCCCTCCTCCAACCGCACCTGCGCCTGTCGCACCGCCCCGAACTCCACCGCCCGCCCCGTCAGCAACGCCCCCGCCGCCAAGGCCGTCGCCAACCGCAGCTCCTCCGCGTACTCCGCCGCCCCCGGCACGGGCTCCGCGTCGGCCGCCGGCAGATGGGCCTCCAGCAGCACCGCCGCCCGCCCCAGGTGCCCCACCGCGGCCCGCGCCCGGTCGATCTGGCGCCGGGTCACCCCGCTGAGCCCCGACTCGTGCCGCCCCGGCTCCGCATCGGCCCGCTGCATCGCCTGCAACAGCTCCGACCGCGCCTCCCGCGAGTCCAGCAGCGCCGCCCGCACCGCCCGCCCCCGCGGCGCCGCCGGATCCTCGTAGCAGTCGACCACCGCCGCCGCGTACCGTCCGGCCGCCGCCAGCCATTCGGCGAGCCGCTCCCCGAGCCGCGCGGTCTGCCAGGTCGGGAACAGCGCGTACGTCAGCAGCGCCAGCGACCCCCCGAGCAGCGTCAGCCCGACCCGCTCGAAGGCCGTGACCAGCGGATCCCCGGCCTGCAGCCCGAGCAGGAACACCACGTACGAGGAGATCCCGACCGTCGTCAGCGCGTACCCCGTCCGGAACGCCAGGTACGCCCCGCCGATGCACAGCACCGCCAGCGAGGCCAGCACCCACTCCCCGGGATGGGCCAACTGCACCACCAGCGTCGAAACGGCGACCCCGACCACCGTCCCCGCCAGCCGGGCGACCCCCCGGCTGTAGGTCTGGGCGAAGTCGGGCCGCATCACCATGGCCGCGGTCATCGGCGCCCAGTACCCGTGGTGGAACCCGGCCAGCCGGGCCAGCAGGTAGGCGGCGGTGACCACCCCGGCGAGCCGGACGGCGTGCTGGAAGATCGCCGACCGCGGCCGCAGCTGCCGCCGTACGGCCCGCAGCGCGACCGGCAGCATCCGCGAGATCGACGGCTTGTGCAGCGCCCCGCCGACGCCGACCACGGGCGTGGTGATGGTGTCCTCGTCGTTGCGGTCCAGGGTGTCCGCGGCCTTGCGCAGCAGCCCGCCGAGCCGCCGGGCGGAGCGCCGGGCCGCCCCCTGCAACTGCGCCCCCTGGTCCGGCCGGACCAGGGTCAGCGCGGGCGCCGACCGGGGGAGCCGGACGGGGTCGCCGGTGCGGACGGCCCGGGCGAGGGCGTCCATCACCTCGGCGGCGGCCGCCAGCACCTCCCGGGCCCGGTCGCGTTCCGGCCCCTCCTCGGGGGCGCCGACCTTGGGGTCGGCGAGCGCGGCGAGGGTGGGACGGATGCGCTCGGCGATGCCGCGCAGGCCGCGCAGTTCGGGCGGCCGGTGGCGGTCCTGCCAGGGGGTGACGGCGGAGGCGTGCCGGGCCGTCATGAACGGTTCCGGGTCCACGTGCGCGGTCGGGTCCTGGCGCAACCGGCGCGCGTAGTCGGCGAGTTCGGCGAAGGTGTCGGCGAGCGCGGCCCGTTGGGCGCTCCAACTGCCGATCGGCCACAGGGTGATGACGACGGCCTGGGCGACGCCGCCGAGCGCGGCGACCAGTCCGTGGCCGAGCGCGGCGGCCGCGCTGACCGGGAGTTGGACCACGATCAGCATCACCGAGAGGGTGTTCGCGGTGACCACTCCGGCGGTGGGGCCGATCGCCCAGGCGAGTCCCGCGCCGAAGGCCCACACCGCGAGCAGCGCCGGGAACAGCCCGTACACCCCGGCGGCGAGGTAGCCGAGGAAGGTGCTGATCCCGAGCCCGACGCCGGCCGCGACGGCCAGACTGGCGCGGGGCCGGAAGCTGCGCTGGAAGGTGGCCGAACCGGCGATGAACGCGCCCATCGCGGCCGAGGTGGCGAGCCCGACCCCGCCGAGGGCGAGCGTGGGGAAGAGCACCAGCGCCACGGCGACCGCCCCGCGCAGCGCGCGCTTGGGATCGGTGAGCGCCCGGTCGAGGGTGAGTCCGGTCCGCGCGGTGTCACGAAGGGCGGCGAACCAGGACATACCGCCATCCTAGTGTCCTGAGTCCTTGATCCGTCGTTGGTCAGTGCATGGGACGTCCTGGGCCGAGGCTGGCCGAGCTGGTGTTGTCGGATCACGAGCGGCA
>NZ_JBHYGR010000212.1:0-8199 GCF_042738155.1 Kitasatospora sp. NPDC059088
CCACCCGGCGGGGGGCTCCGGTGACCTGGACGTGCCCGGGCTGCTTCACCGTCTATCGTACCCCCGGGGTTCCGCGTCGCCCTCCGCCCGGCCGACGGGCCCGGTCCGCCGACGCGCGACGATACCTGACGGGACGCCGGGGATCAGGTGATTATCCGCGGCCCGGCGGGCCGCCCCGGCCCACCGCCGGCGGTTCAGCGGACGGGCAGCACCCGGGTGTGCTCGGCGCGCACGGCCTGGAGGTCGTGCGGCTGGAGGCCGAGCAGATCGAGGACGGTCGGGGCGATCTGCTTGGTCTCGACCTTCTCCTCCCGGCGGACGCCGCCCGGGGTGGCCGCGCCGGAGACGACGAGCGGGACGTTCAGGTCGTCGGCGTGGGCGCCACCGTGCTCGGCGATCTTGCTGCCGCCGGTGTAGACGACGCCGTACTGCGCGACGCCGAAGACGTCCGGCACCCGCGGGTCGCCCGGGGCGACGCCGAAGTGGCCGGCGGCCTCCGCCCCGGCGTAGACCTTCTGGACGCCGCTGCCGGTGAACGGCCGGGCCTTGCCGTCGATGCCGACGCCGGTGCCGTTCTGCGCCAGCAGGTAGGCCTTGGCGAAGGAGGTGGCGGCCGGGGAGCGGTCGTTGAGCCAGAGCAGCACGCCGTCGTCGTCGACCGCGTGGGCGACCAGGGCGCCCGCGCCCGGGTGGGCGGCCTTCCAGGCGGCGTCGAGGCCGTCGAGCAGCGGGCCGTCGTCGATCCGGTTGAGCGCGGCCGGGTCGATCGGGGACTGGCCGTGCTTGGCGGAGAGGATGACGGTCGTGGAGCGGTCGAGGTGCTGCTTGCGCAGTTCGGCGGTCAGCGCGCCGATCTGCTGGTCGACGTACGCCAGGTTCTTCTCCACCAGCGGGCCGGGCACGCCGTTGGCGACGTAGCCGCCCTGGAGGCCGTCGGAGCTCGCCAGCTTCTGCGCGGTGGAGACGGACTGGAAGTTCAGGCCGAAGACGGCCGGGGTGCCGACCCGCTGCGCACGGCTGTGGTCGTAGCCGTCGATCTCGTTGAGGACGGCCTGCACCTTGTACGAGTCGTACTGCTCGGTGGCCTGGTTGTCCTTGGTCCAATCGCCCTTGTAGCCGGTGGCGTTGCTGTTCACCTCGGGGGTGAAGAGGTCCTGGATGCCGGTGCCGGAGGGGCCGTTGAGGATGTCGTAGGCGGCGTGCTTGTCCGACCAGGCGGTGCGCAGGCCGGCCTGGCGGGCCACCTCGAAGACGGTGTTCACCTGGAGGTAGGAGTGCGGGTAGACCGGCTTGCAGGTCCGCGGGTCGACCGGCAGCTTGGCCGGGTCGATCAGGGTCTGCGGGTTGCCGGTCATCCGCAGGATGGAGCCGGGCAGGCCGGGCAGGCCCTGGCCGGCGTCGAGCGCGTCCTTGTTCTTGTCCAGGTCCTCGGTGAGGTCGACCTCGACGCCCGGCTTCGCGTGGGCGCAGTCGGTGGTGCCGGCCGGGAGCAGCGCGGCGTTGTAGGTGTCGTCGTAGTAGACGCCGGTGGTGCCGGAGCCGCCGCCGGTCAGCTGGGCGACCATGCCGGGGAAGGAGTCGGACGGGTCGGTGGTGGCGGCGTGGGTGTACTCGACGCCGCCGCGGACCAGCCGGGCCAGCGCCGACTGCGGGTGCGCGGCCACGAAGCGGGCGAGGTCCGACTGGTGCAGGCCGTCCACCGACACCAGCAGGACGTGCTGGGCCCGGTGGGCGCCGCGGCCCTCCTCGGCGGCGGCGGCCTGGGCGACGGTGGATCCGGCCAGCACACCGGCGGCGCCGAGGGTGGCGGCCAGTCGGACGTAACGACGGGTCACGGAGGTCTCCTGTGGAAGGGGGGAGGGGAGGTGACTGCGGCGGTGCGGCCCCCAGGGTGGGAGGCCCCGGTGTACCGGTGGCGGCCGGAACGTGAACAGCACCGGTCCGCTCCGCCGGGCGGCCCGGGATTTTACCCGTCGCCCACCAACGCCTTGCCCTGCCATGGGACTTGACGCGGGAGTAGGGTCGGTGCGGCGGGGTCGGCGGGCGCCTCCGGGCACCTGAACGGCCCAGCCCCCCGGGCGGGCGGCACCGTCCGCCGGTGATCCTGGACTCCGACCGCCCAGGGCGGTCCTTCGCGTGCGCGGCACGCGGTCGGCGCGCTCCGCTCCGTCGGCCGGCCCCGAGGAAGGAAGCACAGCTCATGGACGCAGCCGCGATCGGTTCGGCACAGATCGGCGTGACGGGCCTGGCGGTCATGGGCCGCAACCTGGCGCGGAACTTCGCCCGCAACGGCTACACGGTCGCGGTGCACAACCGCACCCCGGCCCGGACCAGGGCCCTGGTCGAGGAGTTCGGCCACGAGGGCGCCTTCGTCCCCGCCGAGTCGCCGCGGGACTTCGTGGCCGCGTTGGAACGTCCGCGCCGTCTGCTGATCATGGTGAAGGCCGGCGGGCCCACCGACGAGGTCATCGAGGAGTTCGCGCCGCTGCTGGAACCCGGCGACATGATCATCGACGGCGGCAACGCCCACTTCGCCGACACCCGCCGACGGGAGAGGGCGCTGCGCGAGCAGGGCATCCACTTCGTCGGCAGCGGCGTCTCCGGCGGGGAGGAGGGCGCGCTGCTCGGCCCCTCGGTCATGCCCGGCGGCTCCGCCGAGTCGTACACCGTGCTCGGCCCCATGCTGGAGCGGATCAGCGCCCACGTGGACGGCGAGCCGTGCTGCACCCACATCGGCAGCGACGGGGCCGGCCACTTCGTGAAGATGGTCCACAACGGCATCGAGTACGCCGACATGCAGCTCATCGCCGAGGCCTACCACCTGCTGCGGGACGTCGGCGGGTACTCCCCCGCCGAGATCGCCGGCGTCTTCGAGCGCTGGAACCGGGGGCGGCTCGACTCCTACCTGATCGGGATCACCGCCGAGGTCCTCGCCCACACCGACGCCGACACCGGCAGGCCCTTCGTCGACATCGTCCAGGACGCCGCCGAGCAGAAGGGCACCGGGCGCTGGACCGTGCAGACCGCCCTCGACCTCGGCTCCCCGGTCACCGCCATCGCCCAGGCCACCTTCGCCCGGGTCGCCTCCGCCCGGACGGCGCTGCGCGAGGCCTACCGGCCGCTGCCCGGCGGCACCGTCCACCCGCTGCACCCGCACGAGGCCGAGCGCTTCACCCGGGACGTCGAACAGGCCCTCTACGCCTCCAAGGTCATCGCCTACGACCAGGGCTGGACGATGATCCGCGACGCCGCGGCCGAGTACGGCTGGGACATCGACCTCGGCGCGGTGGCGCGGATCTGGCGCGGCGGCTGCATCATCCGGGCCGCCTTCCTCGACCGGATCCGCGCCGCCCACGCCGCCGACCCCGACCTGGTCAGCCTGCTCGCGGAACCGCAGTTCGCCACCGAGGTCGCCGACGCCCAGGCCGCCTGGCGCACGGTCGTCGCCGGGGCAGCCCAGCACGGCATCCCGGTGCCGGCCTTCTCCGCTGCGCTGGCCTACTTCGACACCCTGCGCAGCGAGCGGCTGCCCGCCGCACTGATCCAGGGCCAGCGCGACTTCTTCGGCGCCCACACCTACCGCCGCACCGACCGGCCGGGCAGCTACCACACCCGCTGGGCCGAGCCCGGCCGGCCGGAGGAACGCACGGACACCGGGGCGTAGGTTCTCGCCCGGGCGACGGTACCGGACCGGGTCGTCAGGACGGGCGGCCGCCGAACTGCCACCGGTGCACCTCGACGTCGGCGTAGCCGTCCGCGGTCAGCACCGCCCGCGCCGCGTCCGGATCCGGCGCCCGGAGCAGGACGGCCGTGCCCAGCCAGGCCGTCCCATCGTCGGAGAGCAGCGGCCCGTAGGCGATGAGCTCCTCCCGGTCGGCCGGCACCGCGAGGTCGACGGGCTGCCCGCCGCCGAGGCCGAGCACGAGGTAGCGGGTGCCCCCGGTCCGGCCGCCGGGGAAGTCCCACATGGTGCGCCCCAGCAGGTTGCGCCACCGCCGCAGCAGCACGTCCCGGTAGACCCCGGCCTGGTAGCCCGGCTCCTCGAAGGCGAACGCCCGGGCGGCGGCCGGGCCGGGCAGGTCGAGGACGTGCACGCTGCCGGTGGGCAGGGCCCCGTCGGCGGTGAGCGTCGGCCCCCGGGCGATCATCTCCTGCGCGAACCCGTCCATGTAGGACCGGTGCGCTTCGAGCAGTTCGTCGCGCAGCGGCAGGGACCCGGGCCGGTCGCGGTGGTAGCAGAGGAACTCCATCCCCGAAGCATCCCGTCCGGCGGCCGCCCCGGTCGAATCGTTTTCCGCCCCGGCCGCCCGGGGCCGCCGCGTCACCGCTGGAGGACGCGCCGGAGCCAGCGGGTGCGGGCCTCCTGGGCGTCCCGGGCCAGGGCGGAGTGCGGGGCGAGGGTGTCGAAGCCGTGGCACGCGCCGGGCCAGACGTGGAGTTCGGCCTCGCCCCCGGCCTTCCAGAGCGCGTCGGCGTAGCCGACGGCCTCGTCCCGGAAGGTCTCGGCGGAGCCCACGTCGAGGTACGCGGCGGGCAGCCCGGTGAGGTCGGTGGCGCGGGCCGGGGCCGCGTACGGGGAGAGGTCGGCGGCGCCGTGGCGGTCGCCGAGCACGGCCTGCCAGGCGGTGGCGTTGGAGCCGCGGTCCCAGGTGTCGTGACCGACCATCTGGTGGCTGGAGAAGGTGTCGCCGCGGTCGTCGAGCATCGGGCTGAGCAGCAGCTGGCCGATCGGCGCCGGTCCGCCGCGGTCGCGGACCAGGTGGGCGAGGGCGGCGGCGAGCCCGCCGCCGGCGCTCTTGCCGCCGATGACCAGGCGCCCGGCGTCCACGGCCAGTTCGTCCGCGTGCTCGGCGACCCAGCCGAGCCCGGCGTAGCAGTCCTCGACGGCCCCGGGAAAGCGGGTGCGCGGCGCCAGCGGGTACTCGACGGAGACCACGGCCAGCCGCAGGGGCAGCGCCCAGGAGCGCAGCACCCGGGGCAGGACGGACCACGCGTTGCCCGTCACCATCCCGCCGCCGTGCAGGTAGTAGAGCAGCGGCAGCGGCTCCCGGATCCCGGCGGGTCGTGCGCTGACCAGGGTGAGCGCGCCGTCGCCGTCGGCCCGCGGCACCTGCAGCTCCGTCACCTCGAACCGGCCGCCGTCGCTCAGCCGGTCGAGCGTCGGCCGGGGCCGGACGCGCGCGTCCCGCTCCTGCCAGGCCGCCAGACCCTCCGTGGTGAGCACCTCCCGCGCCCGCGCCCCGGCGGCCTCCACGGCCGCCCGCACCTCCGGATCCAACGGAGGCACCCGTCGGCCCACCGATCCACCCACCACCAGCACCCCCTCACCGGACGGACACCCGAGCGGCATCCCGTCCCACCCCACCCTGCCAGGCCCGCCCTCCACGCCGGCGTGGAGGGGCTCGCATCCTGGATCGGCCCGGACGGAAAACCGCTGGCGCGGTGGCCGGGCGGGGAGTTGACTGGCCTGCCGAGGCCGGGAACACCGCTTGGCAGAGGGGGAGTTGTGGAGGATCCGCAGTTCACCGTACGGCTCGCCGGCCCCTCGCCCCGGGGCGCGGTGCGGCTCAAGGCGGTCCGCACGGTGAACGGGCTGAGCCTCTGGCAGGCCGGCCTGGCGCTGGACGCCGGGACGGCCGTCCTGCTGGCGGACGTCCCCTTCGAGCTCGCCGCGCCCGCCGCACGGAACCTGCGCCGAGCGGGCGTCGCAGTCGCCGTCCGCTGCGGCGCCTGCCGCCGCACGCTGCCCGAGGACGGCGCCCCGGTCGCCCCCGAACCCTGCGCCGGGCGCTACTTCGCCACCGCCCACTGCCAGGCGAACTCGCTGACCACCTGCGACTGCGAGTTCTGCACCGAGTTCGGCCCCCTGCCCGGGCTCACGGCTCCCTGAGCTCGCGCTGAGCGGTGCGGCGGGGCGGGCGGTGGCCCCGCCCCGCCGTGGGGGAAGAGGGGTGGGTCAGAACGGCTTGGTCGGCAGGTACTTGCCGTCCAGCGTGATGACGGCGCGCTCGCCGCCCTCGGGGTCGGCGACCTTGCGGACGTCGAGCTTGAAGTTGATCGCGGAGATGATGCCGTCGCCGAACTGCTCGTGGACGAGGGCCTTGAGGGTGGTGCCGTAGACCTGGAGCATCTCGTAGAAGCGGTAGACGGTCGGGTCGGTGGGGATGCCGCCGGGGATCGAGCCGCGGGTGGGGATGGTCTGCAGCAGCACGGCCGCGTCGGCGTCCAGGCCCAGGATCTCGGTGACGGCCTCGGCGGCCTCCTTCGGCAGGGCGTGCTGGCCGAGGACGGCGGCGGTGGTGAAGGCCACCGACAGGCCGGAGACGTCGGCGATCTGCTGCCAGGTGAGGTCCTTGCGGGTCTTGGCCTCGACGGCGGCGACGGCGAGCAGCTGGCGGGCGGTGGGGTCGAACTGGGCGTGCACCATGGGAGGTTCCTTCTCGTGGTCGGTGGGGCTACGGGTGGCGCCGCGGGGACGCTCCGGGGGCTGGGGGTCGGTCAGGCCGCGCGTGCGGCAGCCCGGCCGGTGGTGGCGGTGAGGTCCTCGACGCCGCCGGTGGCGATGTCGAAGACCCAGCCGCGCAGGGTGAGTGCCCGCGCGCTCAGGGCGCGGGCGACGGACGGGTGGGTGGCCAGGTTCGCCAGCTGGGCGAGCACGTTCTGCCGCACCAGGGCCGGGACGTCCCCGGCGGTGGCGGTGCGCGCCACCGAGGCGTCGGCGAGCCGCAACCAGTCGGCGACGGCCGGGGCTCCGCTGAGGTCGTGGCCGTGGGCGAGGGCGGTCATCGCGCCGCATCCGGAGTGCCCGCAGACCACGATGTCCCGGACGCCCAGGGCGGCGACGGCGTACTCGATGCTCGCGGTGACGCCGTCGGCCCCGGGGGTGTAGGCGGGCACCAGGTTGCCCGCGGTGCGGATCACGAACAGCTCACCCGGGTCGGAGCCGGTGATCAGCTCCGGCACGACGCGGGCGTCGGAGCAGCCGATGAACAGCGTGTGCGGGCTGTGGTCGGCGGCGAGCCGGGCGAAGAGCTCCTCCTTTGCGGGGAACACGTCCCGCTGGAAGTGCGCGATGCCCTCGGTGAAGTCACGCATGGGGTCACTCCCTCTCGTGGCGCCGGGCCGGTGCGGCCTGGCGGGATCCACAGTGCACGACCTGGGGCTATAGCGTCCAAGAGCTGTTACCGATCGTTCTCATCGATGGGGTCTATAGTTCGGTCCATGGCCCTGGAACTGCGCCATCTGCGCTATCTGCTCGCCGTGGCCGACCACGGCAACTTCACCCGCGCCGCCGAGGAGCTGAACATCTCCCAGCCGACGCTGTCCCAGCAGGTCAAGCAGCTCGAACGGACCCTGGGCGCCCAGCTGCTGGACCGCACCGGCCGCACCGTGCGCCTCACCGACGCCGGCCGGGCGTACGCCCACCACGCCCGCGGCGCGCTGCGGGACCTCGCCGCCGCCGAACGCGCCGTCCACGACGTCCAGGACCTCTCGCGCGGGCGGCTGCGCCTGGCCGTCACCCCGACCTTCACCGCCTACCTCGTCGGCCCGCTCGCCGCCGAGCTCCACACCCGCCACCCCGGCATCGCCCTGACCGTCCGGGAGACCAGCCAGGACCGCATCGAAACCGGGCTGCTCACCGACGAGTTCGACCTCGGCATCGCCTTCCAGAGGCCCCACCTGCCCGGCGTCACCGCCACCGCCCTGTTCACCGAGCACCTCACCCTGGTCACCCGCGCCGGCGACGACCCGCCCGCCCGTGCGGCCCTCCCCGTGCGGGAGCTCGCCGACCGCCGACTGGCCCTGCTCAGCGGCGACTTCGCCACCCGCGGCCACATCGACGACCACCTCGCCCGGCACGGCGTCAGCCCGCGGATCGCGGTCGAGGCCAACTCCGTCCAGGCCCTCACCGAGATCGTCCA
Source organism: Kitasatospora sp. NPDC059088 (assembly GCF_042738155.1). Taxonomy (NCBI): domain Bacteria; kingdom Bacillati; phylum Actinomycetota; class Actinomycetes; order Kitasatosporales; family Streptomycetaceae; genus Kitasatospora; species Kitasatospora sp. NPDC059088. The sequence goes on from NZ_JBHYGR010000212.1 coordinate 7,923, forward strand.
GCGCACCCCGCTCGCCACCGTGCTCCCGGACGCCGTCACCCACGACCACCCGCGGCTCGCCCGCGTCCCGCTCGAACCGCCCCTCCCCACCCGCACCGTCGCCCTGCTGCACCGCGCCGAGGCCTACCGGAGCGCCGCCACCGGGGCCTTCACCGCACTCGTGCACGACCTGGTCCGCGCCCGCGGCTACCCGCCGCCGACCTCGTGAACCGTTGCGGGCCCCCCCCCCACCGCCCCCACGCCGGCGCCCACCACACGGTCCGCATCCCCATGGCCC
>NZ_JBHYGR010000212.1:8209-11692 GCF_042738155.1 Kitasatospora sp. NPDC059088
CGGCCCCCCGGGGGCCCCCCCCCGGCGCCCCCCGCCCCCCACCTCGACCCCGGGGGCCCCCCGGCCCGCCGGGGCCGGGGCGGGGCCCGCTACGAGACTGACGGTGCGTCAGGCCACCTGGCGCGGGGCACCGAACCAGCGGATCAGGGACGGCCGGAGGGTTTCCGGGGTGCCCACCCAGCAAACGTGGCCGTCCGGACGGATCAGCATCGGTTCGACGCGGGCTCCCCCGTCGAACCGGTCCACCCGGTCCACCCGGTCGGACCAGGGGGCGAGGGCCTCGGCGAGGGCGCCCTGCGGGTCGAGCAGCACGCCCCGGCCGGAGCGCAGGAGTTGGTGCAGCCGCACCGGGCCGAGGTCGGCGTCCGGCACCGGCCCGCCGAGCAGCGGGTGGGGGCCGGTGTCCGGCATCGGGTAGCGGGTGGCCGTTCCGGACATCACCTCGCTCAGCCGGCGGTGGACCTCCGGCAGGGCGATCAGCTCGGTGAAGAGGTCCCGGGTGGCCAGCACGTCCGGGTCGCGGCTGCCCGCCCAGTCCATCAGCAGGCCCTGCGCCTGGACGTTGCGCAGCACGGTCGTCCCGGTCAGGTGGCGTTCGGTGTGGTAGCTGTCGAGCAGGCCCTCCGGTGCCCAGCCCCGGACCGCGGCGCCGAGCTTCCAGCCGAGGTTGAAGGCGTCCTGCATCCCCCCGTTCATGCCCTGGGCGCCGAGCGGGAGGTGGACGTGGGCCGCGTCGCCGGCCAGGAACACCCTCCCGTGCCGGTACCGGGCGACCTGCCGGGCCGCGTCGGTGATGCGGCGGGCGTGGCACAGTTCGAGCAGCTGCACCCGCTCGCCGAACACGGCCCGCAGCCCCTCGCGGATCTCCTCCTCGGTGATCGGGACGTCCCTGGGCAGCGAGCGGCCCGGCCCGCCCATGGCGAGGCGGCGCAGCGGGCGGCCCCGGTCGTCGGTGCCGAGCGGGAAGATCCCCGTCCAGTGGCCGTCCGGGCCGCGGTGGTGGGTGGGCAGACCGTCGGCGCCGCTCAGCCGGACGTCCGCGGCGATCGTGGTCACGGTGCCTGCCCGGCCCGGGAATTCGGCCTTGAGCAGGGACCGTACGGTGCTGTGGCCGCCGTCGGCGGCGACCAGGTGGCGGGCCCGGAGCACCCGGCCGCCGGCGAAGGTCGCGGTGACGGCCTCCTCGTCCTGGGCGAGGGCGACCAGTTCGTGGTCGCGCCGGACCGTGAGGCCCTGCCCGGCGAGGTGCTCCTCCAGGAAGGCCTCCAGCACGACCTGGGGGACGGAGCGCCAGGGCCGGCGCGGGCGGAACGCGCCCGGCCCGGGGTCGTCGGCGGGGGCGTCCGGCAGCGGGATGCCCGCGAAGTGGCTCCCGCCGACCGGGTGGTCCCCGCCGGCCAGCAGCGGGTCCAGCAGGCCGCGCTGGTCGAGCAGTTCCAGGGTGCGGGTCTGCACGCCGCCCGCCCTGGAGAGGGTGCTGCGCCCGGGCAGGCGGTCGACGAGTACGGTCGACACGCCCGCCAGCAGCAGTTCGTTGGCCGCCGTCAGGCCGGTCGGGCCGGCTCCGACGACGAGTACCTCGGTGTCCACGGTGCTTCTCCTCGGGTTCCTCGGACGGTTCCGCCCGGCGCGTCCTCCCGCGACCGGCCGGGTTCCGTCGACGGGGTCAACGCTCGCTCCACCAAGGGCCGTTGGCCCAGTGACCGGCGCGATGGTGACGGAATCCGACACCCGCTACCCTCGGCACGGTGGAATCCGACTACGACGAGCTGGACCGCCGCCTCGTCCACGCCCTGCAGATCGACGGCCGGGCCCCGTTCAGCACCATCGCCGCCGCCCTCGGGGTGTCGGACCGCACCGTCGCCCGCCGGTACGCCAGGCTGCGCTCGACCGGCGCGGTACGGGTGCTCGGCGGGGTCGACCCGCTCGCGCTGGGCGCCGAACTGTGGCTGCTGCGGGTGCGCTGCGCGCCCGCCGCGGCGGGCGCGGTCGCCGAGGCGCTGGCCCGCCGCCCCGACACCTCCTGGGTCAGCCTGACCTCCGGCGGCACCGAGATCACCTGCACCGTCCGGGCCGAGACCGAGGCCGACAGCGAGGCCCTGCTGCTGGCCCGGCTCCCCCGCACCCCGCGGGTGGAGGGGGTGAGCGCGCACTCGGTGCTGCACTCCTTCTACGGCGGCCCGGACAGCCTCATCGCCAAGCTCGGGCCGCTGGACGGAGCCACCGTCGCGGCCCTGAGCCCGCCCGCGTCGGCCGCATCGCCCGCACCGCCCGCGCCGGCCCACCCGCGCGGAGCGGTGCGGCTGGACGACGGCGACCGCCGGCTCCTCGCCGCCCTCGAAACGGACGGCCGGGCCGGGTTCGAGGAGCTCGCCGCCGCCACCGGCTGGTCACCCACGACCGTCCGGCGCCGGATGGCGGAGCTGCGCGAACGCGGGGTGCTCTACCTGGACATCGACTGCGACCCGCACCTGCTCGGTGTCGGCACCCGCACCCTGCTGTGGATCTCGGTCGCTCCCCCGTACCTGGAGGAGGCGGGCCGGGCGCTGGCCGGGCACCCGGAGGTCGCCTTCGCCTGCGCCACCACCGGGCCGACCAATCTGTACGCCACCGTGGTGTGCGCGGACCGGCGCGCGCTGTACCGCTACCTGACCACCAGGGTGGCCGCGCTCCCGGCGGTCGGCCACGTCGAGACGGCGCCGTCGATCAGGACCGTCAAGCAGGCCGCGAACCGGAGGTAGCGCCCGGCCCGGCGGCCGGCGGCAGCGCCAGGTGGCTCAGCTCCGCGGACAGCCGGCGCAGCGTCGGTTCGTCCGCGACGGCCTCCAGCACCGCCAGCAGCACGTCCACGGCGGCGCCGTCGCCCTCGGCGACAGCGCGCACGATCCGCGCCACCAGGTCGTCGCGGCGACCGTCGGGGGGCCTTGCGAGGCGGGTGGGAGCCATGGTGGGAAGCCTCCGCTCATACCGAAGGGGCGTCTCGCGGGCCGGCCCGGTGCCGGGCGGACCGCCTTCCGCCCAGGGATTCGTCGCCCGCTCCCGGACGGATTGGGCGCGTCCCCGATGGATCGGGGCGGCTCCGCCGCGCCGGGGCGATCCCGGACCAATCCGGCGCGCCGCCCGCACCGAAGAGCGGGTGTCAGCCGTACTGTCCACCCGGCCGGGCTCCACTCCGGCCACGACCCGGGAGGCCCGTCATGCCCGCCCTCCGCCCGTGCGGCCCGCCGCCCACCCGCCGTACCGCAGGAGCGGCCGGATGAGCGCCGTCGTGCACCTGTCCGGGCCGGCCCTGCCCGGCCCGAACCTGCGGGAACTCGTCGCCCGGGTCGCCCGGGGCGACCAGGACGCCTTCTCCCGCCTGTACGACGCGGTGGCCGGCCCGGTGCTGGGCCTGGTGGGCCGGGGGCAGCGGGCCCCCGCGCACTCCGCGGAGGTGGCCCCGGAGGTGGTGCTGGGGGTGTGGCGCCCCGCCGCCCCCAACCG
>NZ_JBHYGR010000213.1:0-11464 GCF_042738155.1 Kitasatospora sp. NPDC059088
CGGCCCCATTCCTCGTTCGTCAGATCACCCCGCCCCATGCCGGGCACAACGAGCCCGGCATGGAGAAGTCACATGATCCGCCGGACAGAACCTAGAGGCGGATACCGTCAGATAGTGTTCGAAGTCGACTATTGAGAATAGATGATCGGTCTCATCTAGCATGATGTCGCAAATGTTGAGAACTTGGATCGACTGTGATCGCAGGCAGGTGCTTCTTTCGAAAGTGCGGGATCGAAGGCAGCCCGACGTTCGCGGTTGCAATGCGCGGGCGGGTGCAGTGCGAAAGGGGCGAAGCATGACCGCGCTCGATCAGCAGTAGCCGGCCGAGAACAGGACTGGTGCGGAGTTGGAGAATTCGGGAAGGCGTCATGGAAATGAGAGCCGCAGGCTGCGAGCTGTATGGCGGGTGGTGGAGATGGAGTACGGCATCTGACAGCTTTCCCAGAATTTCAAGGAATAGCTGTTCGGCACGATGGGCCAGTCGCGAGATTAGCTGGGGCATCATGTGTGCGGCTGTGGGGCCGCACCATAAGGATGGATGGTCCGCCTCGGTTCTGCGGGTGTCCTAGCGCCGGGCGTTGCGGGCCGTCCTGTGGTGGCATTCGGTCCAAGGTGGGCAGGCGTATTCCAACCTCCCCTCGCCGATGTCATCCATGACTGGCATGGGTAAGTCGTCGAGCGTAGGTCAATGGTCGGAGAGCTGTTCGGTGGGCGTTGATCTGCGCTATTCCACTCGAATTCGGACAAGACGCCGTTGGCGGGTCCGCGTGGAGCCAGAGGGCCGTGGCTTCGGCGGCGGCAGGCTCGGCGACCTCTCCTCGCCGCGAGCGCTACCCGGTCGGCGCTCGCACATGAGTCCGCCTGCCCGCTTGAGCCGAACCCGATCAAGGGCGGGTCGAACAGCGGCCTGCTCTGGCCAGCCTGCCGGACGTTCGAGGGTTTGTGCATCGACTTGGCGGCCGCCCGGGGGTGGGGGCGACCCGATCAAGGGAGCGCTCCGAGCGGCGCTGCCGGAGGAGTCCGGGGAAGGGGCTTGTGCATGACAGCGGGGTCGGAGGTTGTGGATGGACAACGACGAAGGCCCGGGCCGCTGAGCGGGCCGGGCCTTCGTGAAGGCGGAGGATACGAGATTCGAACTCGTGAGGGATTGCTCCCAACACGCTTTCCAATTCTCCCGAACGCCGTCCGCCGGGGTTCACACCCGTCCTGACCTGCGCCGGAGTGAACCACTGGGCGGCGGCTGAACCCGGCTGGACGGGGGTGAATGAGACCAAAACTGAGACCAGCTGGCTCCGCTCACCAGGCCCGACAGCCCCTGCTCACCACGCCTCCGGTCAGCTGGCTCCTGCCTCTACGCGCCATGAGGCGAGCCCGCTCCTAACTGATCGTTTCAGAATGTTGGTGGTGCTCGTGGAGCCGAGCAGGTGAATCTTGCTGCTCAAGCGGGTGATGGCCGTGCTCACGCATGCATCCAATCCGCGCTGTTCGTGGACGACATGAGCCCTTGGGGTGCACGGCCGACAGGGCCCTCCTGGCATCAGGTCCAGGGTCCTGCAGCCGTCCCGGCACTTTCGCCCGGTGTGATCAGCTTTCACCGGATTCGGGCAACAAGCCCGAAGCACCGAAGGAGAACCGATGCGCCCCGCCCTCCCGACCAAGCGCACCCTCGCCCTCGTCCTGGCCGCCACGGCCGTCGGCACGGCCGTCGCGATCAGCGCGCCGGCCATGGCGACCGACACCCCGCAGAAGAGCAACAACCGCTCCACCCGGGCTGCCCAGGTGCCGGACTTCACGGCCGACTACACCGGCTCCGAAGCCCTCTCCGGGCTTCCGGTGCTCGGCGTCCCCTACGGCAGCCGCGCCAAGCTCAACGACCTCGGCGGCAACCAGTTCGGCACCGCCTACGGCAACTGCGTCAAGGACGAGATCGGCTCGACCCAGGACCAGGTGCTCTGCAGCACTGTGCTCAAGTTCAACGACGGCGCACAGATCGCCCTCACCAGCGTGCGGCCCATCGCCCACCCGGGCGCGGAGGCCCAGTCCTTCGACGCGATCGTCACCGGTGGCACCCTCAAGTACGAGGGCATCACCGGCAGTGCCCGCTTCACCCCCCAAGGCGCCAGCGTCTACGACGTCAGCTTCAGCTGACCCGCCCAGCGACTGCGGTGGCCCCGACCCCTGGGATGTCCGGGCCGCCGCTCGCCGGAGCCCTGCGAAGCCGTCGCAGGCAGATGATGACGCAGGCGAGTTCAAGCAAGCCCTGATGGAGGTCAGCTCGACGTTCGTATCGGATGCGCAGGCGCTTGAACTGGTGGAGCCAGGCGGAAAGTCCGCTCTACCACCCAGCGGGTTCGCCCCAAGCCAGAGCCGTGGGCGACGCCACGGCGGGCGATGAGCGGCTTGATGCCGCGCTTCCACAGCCGGCGGCGGTACTTGTCGTAGTCGTAGCCACGGTCGGCGAACAGGCGTCTGGGGCGGCTGCGCGGGCGCCCGCGCAGCCCCCGGATTGCTGGGATTGCGTCCAGCAGGGGGAACAACTGCGTGACGTCGTGTCGGTTTCCACCGGTCAGCGAGACGGCCAGGGGTGTGCCGTAGCGGTCGACGATCAGATGGTGCTTGGACCCGGGACGGCCACGGTCGACCGGTGAGGGCCCGCCGTGAGCCCCTCCCCGGAGGGCCCTGATATGAGAACCGTCGATCGCCGCATCGTCCATGTCCAGACGGTCGGTCGCCCGCAACTCCGCGAGTAGCGCCTCGTGAAGGCGGGGCCAGACGCCGGCCTCGGTCCAGTCCCGCAACCGGCGCCAGCTGGTCACCCCGGAGCAACCTACGACCTGTGCCGGGACATCGCGCCAAGCCACTCCTTTGCGCAGCACGTAGACGATTCCCACCAGCGCAACCCGATCCGGGACCGGCAGCCGCCCGGCATGACGACGGCGCCGGACAGGTCGAGGCGGGAGCAGCGGCGCAACGCGCTCCCAAAGGTCGTCAGGAACAAGATCAGTGGGCATCCACAGACCCTGCCAGGCGCGAGCCGATGCACAGGCGCATTCTGAAACGATCAGTAAGCACGGGGACTGTCCGGATCGGGGGCGGGCAGTGGCCAGTTGGGATGGGCGAGGTGGCGGCGCAGGGCGTCGAGGCGGGCGAGGTGGTGGTCGAGGGCGGCGTTGACGGTGCTCGTGGTGGCGGCCACTCGTGCTTCGAGGTCGTGGATCCGGTCCAGGAGGTCCTGCCAGCGCCTTTCGGCGGCGGTGGCAGGGTCAGGCGCGGCGTCGGTCGCTGTCATCGCGGAGCTGGGTGGTGTGGTGGGTGAGGGCGTCGAGGCGGGTGGCGAGGTCGCGGTGGTCGGCGCCGAGGTGGGGGCGGACGGCGGCGAGGGGCTCTATCAGGTCGGCGGGGTCGGTGGCGCCGAGGGCGGCGGTCAGGGCGGCCTGGGCGGGACGGGCGCCGGGAGCGAGTGCGGCCGTGGTGATCTGGGCGGCGAGGACCCGCAGCTCGGCGGCGTTGTCGCGGGCCCAGACGGTGACCGATCGGTCGGCGGCCCGCCGGTCGCGGACGGCCTTGACCCGTTCCGCGCCGGTACCGGACCGCGAAGCGTCAGCGCCGGGCTTGAGGCGCAGGTAGCGGTTCTCGGCGGCCTGGCGGCTGGCCACGCCCATGGGCCGGGCGAGGTCGGCCCAGGTGGCGCCGGCCTCCCGGGCGCTCTCCACCAGGCCGGCCTCCCAGCCGGCGAGCTGGCCACGCAGCTCGCGCAGCAGGACGAGTGCGGCCAGGGCCTGCTCGGGGCCACCGTGCTCGCCAGGGGCGGTCGGGGGCCGGGACGCGGGGTTCTGGGCGGTGCGGACGGCGTCGTCGATGGCGGCCAGCGCCGCCGCGGCTGCCAGGAACGAGACGGGCTCGACCGGCGGGCAGGCGTTGGGGGCGGCTCTGCGGGACTTCTCGCTCATGCAGTCACTCTATAGGCGACGCGGCGACTTGTCATCGGATGGATGACGCGCTAGAAAGGAGTCAGGTGAAGCGCACTGGCTCCCACAGCCCAACCACCTGGAGGTGTTTCGCAATGCTGCTGCGCACCGACCCGTTCCGCGAGCTGGACCGGCTGACCCAGCAGTTCCTCAACACGACCGGCACCTGGTCGCGTCCGACGCCGATGCCGTTGGACGCCTACCGGGCCGGCGACGAATACGTGATCTGCTTCGACCTCCCGGGGGTGGACCCGAAGGCGATCGACATCGACGTCGAGCGGAACATGGTGACCGTCAAGGCCGAGCGCCGCCCGCGCCAGGAAGGCGAGGGCATCAAGTGGGAGCTGTCCGAGCGCCCGCTCGGCGTGTTCTCCCGCCAGGTCATGCTCTCCGACACCCTCGACCCCGCCGGGATCACCGCCGACTACGACGCCGGCGTGCTGACCCTGAAGATCCCGGTCGCCGAGAAGGCCAAGCCCCGCAAGATCGAGATCAGCCACAGCGGAAGCCGCAAGCAGATCCAGGCCTGATCCGTTCCCCGATGCCGTTCCGGCCGCCCCTGATCTCTCCCCCTCGATCGAATGGGGCGGCCGGAACACCCCTCGACCCGCGGGCCGGCCTACGTGGACCGGCCTACCCGCAGCGACGCGGAAACGCCATGAACGGCCGGAGCAACCAGCCCTTCATCGTGCGAGCCCACGGCGAGATCGACCTCGACGCCGCACCCTCGCTGCACCGTGCTCTGGCCACCGCGCTCGAGTCGCACCGGGAGGTGGTGCTGGATCTGTCGGAGGTGACGTTCATGGACTGCGCGGGCCTGGGCGCCTTGGTCCGGGCCCAGGGCCAGGCCGACCGGTGCGATGCCCGCCTGGTCCTGCGCGGGGCCGGCCGCTGCGTGATGCGGCTGCTCAAGCTGACCGGTCTGCACCGGCGCCTGGCCGTCGAGCCTTGAGGCCACCCGGGCGCGCCGGGCCTCGGTACGGAGGAAGAACCGCGATGACGCTTCGATGGGAGACGTTCCTGGAAGAGGTCCGGGAGCGCGGTGAGTACGACACCCCGCAGGAGGCCGAGCGGGCCGCCCGGGTAATCCTGGCCCTGCTCGGCGCCCACCTGGTCGGCGAGGTGCGGGCCGAACTGGCCGCCCGACTGCCCGAGACCATGGCCCTGATCCTGCTCAACCCGCTGCACGCCGCCGAGCCCCTCAACCCCGAGCGGTTCGTGCGCGCGACCGCGGCCTGGATCGAGGGCGCCACCGAGGCCACGGCCCTGTGGGACATCGGCGCCGTCCTGTCCACAGTGGCCGATGCCGCCGGCGACGACCTCATGGACCAGGTCCTGCTCCAGCTGCCACCCGGCTACGACCTGCTGTTCGGCCGCCCGACCGCAGGGACGCGACCCTGACCCTGACCACCCCTCACACGCCGCCGCCGGCCCGCCCAGCGGCCAGCCCCTGGAAGGCTCCACGGTCATGACCCGCTACCGCCACCTCCTCCAGCAGGTCCGCAACCTAGGCCGCTACCCCACCGACGAGGAAGCCGAACGCGCCCTCGATGCCGTCCTAGCCCTCCTCGGCACCCAGCTCACCGGCGACGAACGCTGCGACCTCGCCGCAGCCCTGCCCGAACGGGCCCGCGCCGTCCTCGCCGCCCAGATCCCCCTCCCGTCGCCCGTCACCGCCCCCGCCTTCGTCGAAAGCCTCGCCCACACCCTGGGCACCAGCCTCACCGCCGCCCGCTGGGACGCCTCCTCCGTCCTGGCCGCCCTCACCACCCTCACCGACGACAACCTCACCGACCGCCTCCTCACCCACCTCCGCCGCGGCTACGCCCTGCTGTTCGGCCGCGCGGACCTGGCCGCCGTCGCCTGAAACAGCGGTCCCGACCCGCCGGCGAGGAGCGCTCCCCGCCGCCCTGGCAAGCACCCAACCGCACACCGGATGAGGCGAGGCGACCGATGGACAGACCCCAGCGCTACGCGGTCACCCTGCCCGGTCCGCCCGGCCGGCACGGGCCGCCCGAGGTCGTCGTCGTCCACCTCACCGGCGCGTACACCGCTACCGGGGAACCGGTGTACACAGATGAGGCGGGCGCATTCCGGGTGGCGATCGAAGGAGAGGTGGCCCGGCCGCTCACCGCGCTGCCGGGGCCCGGCCGCCATGCCTGCCTTCACGCCGTGCCACTGCCCTGACCGGATGCTCGCGGTTGGGTCTGTCCAGTGAACGGTGTAACTCGGTTGGGTTGAGTTAACGGCGGCCGGCGGAGAGTCGGCCGTCGAAGGCGATCTCGAAGGCGTTCAACGCGGCCTTCCAGCGGGTCATCCAGCGCTTTCGGCCGTCACCGGTCGGGTCGAGGGACATGATCGCCATGTAGACGCACTTCAACGCGGCCTGCTCGTTCGGGAAATGCCCGCGCGAGCGGACGGCCTTGCGGATCCTGGTGTTGACGGACTCGATCGTGTTCGTGGTGCAGATGACCCGGCGGACCTCGACGTCGAAGCTCAGGAACGGCACGAACTCCGCCCAGGCGTTCTCCCAGAGCCGCACGATCGCGGGATACTTCTTCGCCCAGGCCTCGGTGAACTCCACGAACCGCTCCAGGGCGGCGTCCTCGGTCGGAGCCGTGTAGACGGGCTTGAGCGCCTTGGAGATCTTGTCCCAGTCCTGCCGGGCCGCGTAGCGGAACGAGGCCCGGATCAGGTGGACGATGCAGGTCTGGGTGACGGCCTGCGGCCAGACCGCGGCGATGGCGTCCGGCAGGCCCTTGAGACCGTCGCAGACGACCATGCACACGTCCGCGACGCCGCGGTTCTTGATCTCGGTCAGGACGTGCAGCCAGTACTTGGCGCCCTCGCCGCCGTCGCCGGCCCACAACCCGAGGATCTCGCGGGTGCCCTCGACCGTGACCGCCAGCGCCACGTAGATGGGCCGGTTGGCGACCTGGCCGTCGCGGAGCTTCACGTGCACGCAGTCGATGAAGACCACCGGACAGACCGGATCGAGCGGCCGGTTCTGCCACTCGGCCATGCCCTCGATCACCTGGTCCGTGATCGTGGAGATGGTCTGCTTGGATACTTCCGCGCCGTAGACCTCGGCCAGGTGCGCGGAGATCTCCCCGTGCGTCAGACCGCGGGCGGACAGCGAGAGCACCATCTCGTCAACTCCGGACAGCCGCCGCTGGCGCTTGCGGACCAGCTGCGGCTCGAACGAGCCTTCCCGGTCGCGGGGGACGTCGATCTCGACCGGGCCGACCTCGGTCAGCACGGTCTTCGACCGGATGCCGTTGCGCGAGTTCCCGCTGCCGGCCCCTGCCGGGTCGTGCTTCTCGTAGCCGAGGTGGTCCGTCATCTCGCCCTCGAGAGCGGACTCCAGGATCTTCTTCGTGAGCTGCTGGAGCAGGCCTCCGGCGCCGGTGAGCTGCAGCCCGCTCGCTCGGGCCCGGTCGACCAGCTGCCCGATCAACTGGTCGTCCAAGGCGTCCGGCTGCAACTCCACCGGCTTCGCTGCCTCGACGGCCGCGGCCGAGACGGTCACTTCCTTCATCAGGTGCTACTTCCTTGATCGGGAGTTACACCGTTCTTTGTACAGACCCCAGCACCCTGCCAGAGGATCGGTCCCCAGCGGGTGGGAATGCGATGGTTCGGCCAGAGAGCCTGCGGGCGCGGGCGTGCCTATTCGTCGTGGCCGTGAGCCTGTCGGTGGTGGCGGAAGTACTCCGCTCTCTCCGGGATGGCCGCTGGGCATCGCCGACCCACGAGGCGTCCGGCTGCGGCGGCAACAGTACTTCCCTCGTCTGTGAGGCGGCTTCGGATGACGCCCTCGGAGTCAACGAAGATGTCGCCGAGCTCGAACATCTGGTCGCAGCCGAACGTGCAGGCCAGCATTCCGATGGCGAGATCGCGCCGTTCGTCCTCGCTTGCCTCGGCCCGGCGTTTGATATGCGCGGCGCGGAGGTAGGCCGCTGGATAGGTCTCCCCACACAGTGCGCATGGGGCAGCCGTGCGGTTGTTGAGCAGCCACTGGCGGAGCTGAGGTTGCTCCCGGCGGGCGCTACCCAGCCGAGCGGTATCGGTGGGCCCTTCCAACAGATGAGTCGGGAAGGTCAGCGACCACGGCTCGGCCGCCTCGGTGGAACTGCCAGCGCCCAATTCCGCGGGCAGGGTGAAGTGCAATGCTCTCGCGGAGGGGCAGACCTCCGGCGCAGGCTCCGGGAGCCAGTCGCGACCGCGTGAGATGAAGGCATGGGAGTCGCTGATCTGGTGGACGATCCGGACCAGGACCTGGGCGTCGTCCGCCGCGTCGGTACCGGGGGTGAACATTGCGAGGCCGTCGGTGCTGTCGCCGCAACGCCAGATCGCCTCAGTCATCTGTAGGTCGATCCACTGTGTTCCCAGCCAGTGTTCCCTGCGTCGCTTCTTGGACCCGGTTGACGTGAGTGCGAGCTCGGCTTCTAGAGCGAGCACTGGGTACTGGCCCCAGACGATGATGTACTCGCCCTCCACTGTCTTGGTCGCGAGCCGGGCAAGCTGCGGGAGGACCTGCGGAAGCGGCTGGGCGTCGGCTGGATGGTGGTGGGCTGGACAGGACCTGCCGGGTTCTGTGCGGATGAGGAAGTGCTCGTTGACCAGGTCGAACAGGGAGCACACCGCGATCTCAGAAAGTCGGCCGCAGCACGGGGTGGCGCGAACGGTCAGTACCAGCGGATGGCCAGTTTGGTAGGGCCTTCCCTTCGCCCGGATGAGGCGCCCGTTGAGTGCACGGTTCTCCACCAGGCCTGCGCGGAATTTGCCGCGGGCGACCATCTCCTTGATGTCGAGGGCCGTCATCGTCCGCGCCATCTCGTCGTCTCGATCGACGTGGCGTTCGCCATGCTGTGACTCGGCCGGTTCGAGACCGGCCAGGGCATAGGCGGGCCGGTACGTGCAGCCCTGAACACCTGGGCTGGTCAGCCACGCGCTGGGTTGGCGCGCGTGTGGGATGCGCAGGCCGAGGGCGGGTAGGTCGTCCGCCGGCAACAGATGTGCTGGGCGATCGGCCTCCGAGTATCGCGGGAGGTCGAGGAGCGCGCGGTCGGCTGGTAGGTAGTGCGGAGCCACTGGGCAACCGTATCGGTCCGTGTGCGGCGGCAACTGCAACCAAAACTGCAACCACGACACGAAGAAGGCCCCGACCAGGAACCCGGTCGGGGCCTTCAACTGCCCTACTGGGCAAAGGCGGAGGATACGAGATTCGAACTCGTGAGGGGTTGCCCCCAACACGCTTTCCAAGCGTGCGCCCTAGGCCTCTAGGCGAATCCTCCGTGGGAGAGCTTAGTACATGTTTCGGGGTGCTCGCGACCAGCTGTCCCGCAGGCTGAGGGGTGGGGGTGGCCTGTGGATCGTCGGGGCCGGGATCCGGTACTGTGGGGGTCAGCCCCTCGTGTGGCGTCATCTCTCTGAACCCCCCCAGGGCCGGAAGGCAGCAAGGGTAGGAGGGCTCTGGCGGGTGCACGAGGGGTCTTTGCGTTCCCGGGGGCGTGTGGGCCGTGGGGAGAGCGGGGCCGGGGTGAAGGGGCGACGCGTTTGTCCGTCCGTCCCGATATCGTCGGGGGTGTGTCCCTAGCCCTGTACCGCCGCTACCGCCCCGAGACCTTCGCGGAGGTCATCGGGCAGGAGCACGTGACCGCTCCGCTCCAGCAGGCCCTGCGCAACAACAGGGTCAACCACGCGTACCTGTTCAGCGGGCCGCGCGGCTGTGGCAAGACGACGAGCGCGCGCATCCTGGCCCGTTGCCTGAACTGCGAACAGGGGCCGACGCCGACGCCCTGCGGGGAGTGCCAGTCCTGTCGGGACCTCGCGACCGGTGGGCCCGGCTCGATCGACGTGATCGAGATCGACGCCGCCTCGCACGGTGGTGTGGACGACGCGCGCGAGCTGCGTGAGCGGGCCTTCTTCGCGCCGGTGCACAGCCGGTACAAGATCTTCATCCTGGACGAGGCGCACATGGTGACCTCGGCCGGGTTCAACGCGCTGCTCAAGGTGGTCGAGGAGCCGCCGGAGCACCTCAAGTTCATCTTCGCGACCACCGAGCCGGAGAAGGTGATCGGGACGATCCGGTCCCGCACCCACCACTACCCGTTCCGGCTGGTCCCGCCCGGCACCCTGCGCGACTACCTGGCGGAGGTCTGCGGCCGCGAGGGCATCCAGGTCGAGGACTCGGTGTTCCCGCTGGTCGTACGGGCCGGCGCGGGCTCGGTGCGTGACTCGATGTCGGTGATGGACCAGCTGCTGGCCGGTGCCGCCGAGGGCGGCGTGACGTACCAGATGGCGACGTCGCTGCTCGGGTACACCGACTCGGCGCTGCTGGACGAGGTGGTGGACGCCTTCGCCGCGCAGGACGGCGCGACGGTGTTCCAGGTGATCGACCGGGTGGTCGAGGGCGGGCACGACCCGCGCCGCTTCGTCACGGACCTGCTGGAGCGGCTGCGCGACCTGGTGATCCTCGCCACCGTGCCGGAGGCCGGGGAGAAGGGGCTGATCGACGCCCCGGCGGACCGGGTCGCGGTGATGCAGGCGCAGGCGGACGCCTTCGGCGCGGCCGAGCTGAGCCGGGCCGCGGACATCGTCAACACCGGGCTGACCGAGATGCGTGGCAACGCGGCGCCCCGGCTCCAGCTGGAGCTGATCTGCGCCCGGGTGATGCTGCCGGGCGCGTACAGCGACGAGCTGTCGTTGCAGGCGCGCTTGGACAAGTTGGAGCGCCGGGCCGCGGCGGGAGGCTTCGCCGCACCGGCCGGGATGGCACCGATGGCACCGATGGCACCGGTGGCCGGGGTGGCCCCGATGGCGGCCCCCGTGGCCGTTGCGACGGCGGCGCTGGCGGTCCCCCAGGCTGCCCCGCCGGTGGAGGTGCCCGCTCCGGTGCCCGCGCCGGTCGTGGCGGCCCCCGCCCCCGCGCAGGCCCCGGCACCCCCGGCCCCGGCCGGGCCCGCTCCGGGCGCCTGGCCGATCGCGCGCAGCTTCCCGCCCGCCGGTGGCGCACCGGCCCCCGCTGCTGCTGCCGCCCCCGTGCCGCAGCCGCAGGCCGTCCCGCAGCCCGCGCCGACCCCGGCCCAGCCGGCCCCCGCCCCCACCCCCGCCCCCGCGGGCGCCCCCGGCGGTCAGCCGTCCGCGGCCGCGCAGCAGGGCGCCGGGCAGGTCCGGCAGCTGTGGCCGCAGATCCTGGAGGCGGTGAAGAACCGCCGCCGCTTCACCTGGATCCTGCTCAGCCAGAACGGCCAGGTGGCCGGGTTCGACGGCAGCGTGCTCCAGGTCTCGTTCATCAACGCCGGTGCCCGGGACAGCTTCGTCGGCAGCAACAGCGACGACGTGCTGCGCCAGGCGCTGTCGGACGCGCTGGGCGTGGACTGGCGGATCGAGTGCATCGTCGACCCGTCGGGCGGCGTGGGTGCGCCGGCGGCGGCCCCGACCCCGGCCGGCGGCGGCGGGGGGGCCCCGCTCTCTGTAAAAAAAACACCAGCCCC
>NZ_JBHYGR010000214.1:0-11361 GCF_042738155.1 Kitasatospora sp. NPDC059088
TTCCTGTCTCCGCTGGAGAGGTACACCTCGTTTTCTTTGGGTCTGGTGGGGTGGGAGATGTGTCTACGAGCCAGGGGTCCGGCGGGCCGCCGTCGGGCCGGGAGCGGTCAGGCGGACGGCTCGGAGCGCTCCTCCGGCTCCAGCCCGGCCCGGATCAGGCCGTAGGTGTACGCGTCCTCCAGGGCCAGCCAGGAGGCGGCGACCACGTTGTCGGCCACACCGACCGTGGACCAGCTCGCGGTGCCGTCGGTGGACTCGATCAGCACCCGGGTCTTGGAGCCGGTGCCGTGCTGGCCCTCCAGGATGCGGACCTTGTAGTCCACCAACTCGAAGGTGGCCAGCGGCGGGTAGGTGCCCTCCAGGGCCGTCCGCAGCGCCTGGTCCAGCGCGTTGACCGGACCGTTGCCCTCGCCGACGGCGATCCGGCGCTCGCCCTTGGCCCACAGCTTCACCGTGGCCTCGTTGCCGGAGACCCCGCCCGGGCCCTGCTCGCTGATGGTCCGCCAGGACTCCAGGCGGTAGAAGCGGTCCCGGCTGCCGCGCACCTCGTCGCGCAGCAGCAGCTCGAAGGAGGCGTCGGCGGACTCGTAGGTGTAGCCGAGGTTCTCCTGCTCCTTCACCTTGGCCACCACCCGGCCGGCCAGGTCGCGGTCGGTGGAGAGGTCGTAGCCCAGCTCCTTGCCCTTGAGCTCCACCGAGGCCCGGCCGGCCATGTCGGAGACCAGCATCCGCATGGTGTTGCCGACCAGTTCGGGGTCGGTGTGCTGGTACAGGTCCGGGTCGACCTTGATCGCCGAGGCGTGCAGGCCGGCCTTGTGGGCGAAGGCCGAGAAGCCGACGTACGGCTGGTGGGTGGACGGGGCCAGGTTGACCAGCTCGGCGATCGCGTGCGAGATCCGGGTCATCTCGGCCAGCCGGCCCTCGGGCAGCACCCGGCGGTCGTACTTCAACTCCAGCGCGCCGACCACCGGGAACAGGTTGGCGTTGCCGACCCGCTCGCCGTAGCCGTTCGCGGTGCACTGCACGTGGGTGGCGCCGGCGTCCACCGCGGCCAGGGTGTTGGCCACCGCGCAGCCGGTGTCGTCCTGGGCGTGCATGCCGACCCGGGCGCCGGTCGCGGCGATCACGTCCGCGACGGTGTCCCGGACGCCGGCCGGCAGCATCCCGCCGTTGGTGTCGCACAGCACCACCACGTCCGCGCCGGCCCGGTGCGCGGTGCGCACCACGGCCAGGGCGTACTCGCGGTTGGCCCGGTAGCCGTCGAAGAAGTGCTCGCAGTCGAGGAAGACCCGGCGGCCCTGGCCGCGGAGGAACTCGACGCTGTCCCGGATCATCTCCAGGTTCTCGTCCAGCGTGGTGCGCAGCGCCAGCTCGACGTGCCGGTCGTGGGCCTTGGCCACCAGGGTGACCACCGGCGCGCCGGAGGCGACCAGCGCGGCCAGCTGCGGGTCCTCGGCGGCCTTGCCGCCGGCCCGGCGGGTGGCGCCGAAGGCGACCAGCCGGGCGTGGCGCAGCTCCAGTTCGGCGGCGGCGCGGGCGAAGAACTCGGTGTCCCGGGGGTTGGCCCCGGGCCAGCCGCCCTCGATGAAGCCGACCCCGAACTCGTCCAGGTGCCGGGCGATGGCCAGCTTGTCCGCCACCGTCAGGTTGATGCCCTCGCGCTGTGCGCCGTCGCGCAGGGTGGTGTCGAACACGTGGAAGCTGTCGTCGGTACGGCTGACCTCGGTCATGACCCCTGGTTCTCCGTTCGGGGAGGTTCGTACTGCTCTGCCGGATTCTCGTCCCGGCTCCACTGTCCAGGATCCCGCGCGCGGCCCCGGTGTCCCCGGGCCCCTTGTGGGGGCCGTCGGCCGGTCCGAGGAAACAAAAAGACCCCTCGCGGGTGCGAGAGGTCTGCGCGCGGGTCTGGACGCTCGTGGTCGCTCCGCATCGGGTCGTGCGGGAGCGGTCACTGCGGACCGGCGCGCCTGCTGCCAATAATCAGCGAAAGCGAGGACACGCCCGTAGCTTGGCACAGCCTCCGGGATCCGGCCCGCCCGTCTCGCGATGCGGAACGGGGCAGGCCGGAGGGGGTGCCCGGCGTCCGTGGGATCAGACGATCTTGTGCAGCCAACCGTGGGTGTCGGGGCGCTGGCCGCCCTGGATGGCCAGCAGGGCCTTGCGCAGCTCCATGGTGACCGGGCCGGGCTCGCCGGTGCCGACGGTCCAGTCGGCGGCCGCGGACTTCACCGAGCCGACCGGGGTGATGACGGCGGCGGTGCCGCAGGCGAAGACCTCGGTGAGGGTGCCGTCGGCGTTCGCCTGCTGCCACTCGTCGGTGGAGATCTTCCGCTCCTCGACCGCGTAGCCCAGGTCGGCGGCGAGCTGGAGCAGCGAGTCGCGGGTGATGCCGGGCAGCAGGGCGCCGGACAGCTCCGGGGTGACGATCTTCGCGTCCGCGCCCTCGCCGAAGACGAAGTACAGGTTCATCCCGCCCATCTCCTCGACCCACCGGTGCTCGGCGGCGTCGAGCCAGACCACCTGGTCGCAGCCCTTCTCGGCGGCCTGGGCCTGGGCGACCAGCGAGGCCGCGTAGTTGCCCGCGCACTTGGCGGCGCCGGTGCCGCCGGGCGCGGCGCGGACGTACTCCTTGGAGAGCCAGACCGAGACCGGCTTGACGCCGCCCGGGAAGTAGGCGCCGGCCGGGGAGGCGATGATCATGAACAGGTAGGAGTTCGCCGGACGGACGCCCAGACCGACCTCGGTGGCGAACATGAACGGGCGCAGGTAGAGGCTCTGCTCCGGCTCGTTCGGGACCCAGGCCCGCTCCTGCTGGACCAGCAGCTCGACCGCCTCGACGAAGGCCTCCACCGGCAGCTCCGGCATCGCCAGACGGCGGGCCGAGGCCTGGAAGCGCAGGGCGTTGGCCTCGGGGCGGAAGGTCGCGATGGAGCCGTCGGCCTGGCGGTAGGCCTTGAGGCCCTCGAAGATCGCCTGGCCGTAGTGCAGGGTCATGTTCGCCGGGTCCATCTCCACCGGCGCGTACGGGACCAGCTGCGCGTCGTGCCAGCCACGGCCCTCGGTCCAGCTGACGGTGACCATGTGGTCGGTGAAGACGCGGCCGAAGCCAGGGTTGGTCAGCCGGGCCTGGCGCTCCGCTGCCGACAGCGGGTGGGCGGAGGGCTTGAGGTCGAACGTGATGGGCGCCTGGGTGGGCGTGCTCATGGCTGTTTCCTTCACCGTGGGGTTCGTTCGGGCCGCCACCGCCGAAGGAACGTTACGGCTCTCCAACGCCGGAACGAACGCACAACGGCACGGCCCACTGTCGATACTCGCATCCAGAGGGCCGTGCCGAACAGCTGCCCGCTCCTTGGGGAGCTGCAAGCTGCGGTTATGCGGAGCGGCCCGGCCGGCCGGATCCGCTCGGGTTCCGGCCGGCCTAGCCGGCTACTCGCTCGGCGAGCACGTCGCCGACCTCGGAGGTGGACCGGGCGCCCGAGCGCTCGGCGAGGTCCGCCGCGACGGCGGCCTCCACCCGGGCGGCCTCGGCGGCGAAGCCGAGGTGCTCCAGCAGCATGGCGACCGACAGCACGGTGGCGGTCGGGTCGGCCTTGCCCTGGCCGGCGATGTCCGGCGCCGAGCCGTGCACCGGCTCGAACATGGACGGGAACTCGCCGCTCGGGTTGATGTTGCCGCTCGCGGCCAGGCCGATGCCGCCGGTGACGGCCGCGGCCAGGTCGGTCAGGATGTCGCCGAACAGGTTGTCGGTGACGATGACGTCGAAGCGCTCCGGCTGGGTCACGAAGAAGATGGTGGCCGCGTCGACGTGCAGGTAGTCGGTGGTGACCTCGGGGAACTCCGCGCCGACCTCGGCGAAGATCCGGGTCCACAGGTGCCCGGCGTGCACCAGCACGTTGTTCTTGTGCACCAGGGTGAGCTTCTTGCGCGGCCGCGCCTGGGCCCGGCGGTAGGCGTCGCGCACCACGCGCTCGATGCCGTACGCGGTGTTCAGGCTGACCTCGGTGGCCACCTCGTGCGGGGTGCCGGTGCGCAGCGAGCCGCCGTTGCCGACGTACGGGCCCTCGGTGCCCTCGCGGACGACCACGAAGTCGATCGCCGGCTGACCGGCCAGCGGGGAGGCGACCCCGGGGAAGAGCCGGCCCGGCCGCAGGTTGATGTGGTGGTCGAAGGCGAACCGCAGCTTGAGCAGCAGCCCCCGCTCCAGCACCCCGGACGGGACGCTCGGGTCCCCGATGGCGCCGAGCAGGATCGCGTCGAAGGCCTTGAGCTCGGCCAGCACGTCGTCCGGCAGCGTCTCCCCGGTCCGGTGGTAGCGCCGGGCCCCGAGGTCGTACTCGGTGGTCTCCAGCTTCACGTCGGCGGGGAGCACGGCGCCGAG
This sequence comes from Kitasatospora sp. NPDC059088, assembly GCF_042738155.1. NCBI lineage: Bacteria > Bacillati > Actinomycetota > Actinomycetes > Kitasatosporales > Streptomycetaceae > Kitasatospora > Kitasatospora sp. NPDC059088. The sequence continues at coordinate 4,379 of NZ_JBHYGR010000214.1, forward strand.
GACCTTGAGGCCTTCGGCCACCACCTCCTGGCCGATGCCGTCACCCGGGACAACTGCGAGACGAATGGTGCGAGACATGCTCGGACCCTACTCCGCCGTCCCAGGGGCTGACACCTCACGTCCAGCATGCGGACTCGTACGGAGGATCCCGGGGCTTCCCGACGGCGCGTCACCCCTTTGAGGGGGCGCGGGTGGCGGGAGGTGCGCCGGGGGCGCGCTTAGGGTGGCGGGGTCCGGGATTCCTGGCAGAACGGGGCGCGTGGGTGAAGGCCGAACGGCGGCGGGAGGTGCTGGTCTGCGGGGCCGCGGCCGGGCTGGCGACGGGCGCTTTCGCGCTGGCGGCGGCGGTGCGCGGGCGGTGGCCGGGCGGGGCCGACGCGATCGCCGTGCCGTACCACGCGCACCTGTGGGACCTGCTGCACGGGCAGGCCACCGGGGACCTGCTGTTCAACTGGAACAGCGGCTACGGCGTCCCGTTCCTGGCGGACTTCTTCGCCTACCTGATGAACCCGTTCTCCTGGCCGACCGCGCTCCTCCCCCGCGACCAGGGGCACCTCGCCGTCTTCCTGGTCGCCCTGGCCACCATCGGCCTCGGCACCGCCCTGATGGCCCACCTGCTCGGCCGGCTGCACCCCGGCCCCCGGTGGCTGCGGGTGTTCGCCGCCGTCGGGTACGGGCTCTGCGCCTGGGTGCTGGACATCGGCGGCGGGGCGCCGATGTGGCTGTGGGGCCTGGTCTCGCTGCCGCTGCTCGGCCTGGTCGGGGACTGGTGCCTGCACGAGCGCCGCTGGGTGGCCGGCGCGCTGTGCGTGGCGCTCGCCTGGGCGGGCAACCTCTACACCGCGGCGCTGGCCACCCTGATCGCCGGACTCCTGTTCGCCGTACGGCTGTTCGCCACCCCGCGCCCGTTCCGGCACCGGGTCCGGGCGACCGGGCGGGCGGTCACCCTGACCACCGCCGGGGTGCTGCTCGCCGCCCCCGTGCTGTTCGTCGCCGTGCGGGCCGCGCGCGGCGCCCAGCCGGAGTCCCCGGTGCAGCCGCTCGGCCCGTCCGGACTGGACGGGCACCTCGCCCAGCTGCTGCCCGCCATCACCGGCGGGCGGCCGCTTCCGGACGTGGCGATCGGGGTGCTCGGCCTGCTGCTGGTGTGCGGGCTGCCGTTCAACCGCCGGGTGCGGGTCCGCGAGCGGGCGGTCTGGTGCGCGGCGCTGCTGCTGGTGGTGCTGAGCTTCGTCTGGACCCCGACGGTGCTGGTCTGGCACGGCCTGGCGATCCCGGCCGGCGGGCCGTACCGGGTCTCCTTCGTGCTCAGCGGCCTGCTGGTGCTGGCCGGTTGGGTGTCGCTCGCGCACCGGCCGGACCGGGTGACCCTGCTGGGCGGCGCCGCGCTGACCGCGACGATCGCCGCGCTGGCGGCGGCCCGGGGCTCGGTGCACGCCTCCACCTGGGTGCTGCTGGGGGTCGGCGGCGCCGTCCTGCTGGCCGCGCTCGCGGCGCTGGACCGCCGGCACACCGACCGCCAGGTGACCGCGCTGGCCACCTGGGTGATCGGCGGCGCGGTGCTCGGCAACGCCGTCTGGTCCGGGTACGCGGCGCTCGGCGCGGCCCCCGACGACGGCGTCTCCCCCGCCGCCGTCCGGGCCGGGCACGCCGCAGTGCGGGCCGGCGCCGACTGGCCGGACCTGCGCAGCGACCCCGGCCCGCACGCCTTCACCCCCAACGACCCGCTGCTGCTGAACGGCCAGGGCGGCGGCTACTCCAGCGGCTACCTGCCGACCGTCGCCGCCCTGCTGCTGCACGACCTCGGCGCGGGCTGGACGGCCGGCGGGCGGCAGACCGGGGGCGTCACCGACCCGGTCGGCCAGGCGCTGTTCGGGGTCGGCGCCCACCTGGACGACGCACCGCGGCCCCCGGGCTTCACCGCCGTCCGGGCCCCCGCGCCGCCCCTGGTGACCGTGCTGCCGCCGGGCGCCCGGACGGCCACCTCCTCGGTCTGGTCCCGCCAGGAGTCGCTGCTCGGCAGCCAGGTGTACGACGCCCCGCTGCCCGTCCCGGCCGGCGGCCCGGCGCCCACCCTGCACGGCACCAGCGGCTGGTCGGTGCCGGGCGGTGCGGAGGGCACGGTGTTCACGGCCGCCTGCACCCCGGGCTCGACGGCGTACGTCCACCCGCTCTGGTACCGCGGCACGGTCAGCGGCCTGGGCACCGACTTCCGCAGCGACGGCGAGCAGCCCACCACGGCCGTGCCCGTGCACCGGCTGGGGACCGTCCCGGCCGACGGCACGGTCCGGGTGACCCTGCGCTCGGACGTGGTCAGCCAGGTCCCCGCCCGCCCGATCGGCTGCCTGCGGGCCGACGCCCTGGCGGCCGCCGTCACCCGGCTCACCGCCGCCGGCGCCACCCGGGTCGAGGCCGGCGGCCACACCCTGACCGCCGCCCTGCCGGCCGGCTCCACCGGCACCGCGCTGTTCTCCGTCCCCGCCACCGAGGGCTGGACCTGCGCCGTCGACGGCGGCGCCCGCGTGGTGCCCACCCCGGTCCTCGGCATGATCGGCGTCCCGCTCGGCGGCGGCGCCGGCCGGGTCTCCTGCGCGTTCCGCCCGCCCGGCCTCACCGAGGGCCTCACCGTCGCCTCCGGCACCGCCGCCGTGTTCGTCCTGGTCGCGGTCTTCGCCCGGCTCTCCCGCCGCCCCACCCGCGTCCCGCGCCGCGAACGCCGACTGGCCGCACGGGACTGAGCGGACGACGCCAGGGGCGGACAGGGGCGAGGGGGGGGGGGGGGGGCGGCGGGGGGGGGGGGGCGCCCGCCCCCCCCCCCCCCCACCCCGGCCAGAGAGGGCCGCGATGAGACACGCCGCGGGCGCGGCCGGGGGGGGGGGCCCGCCCCTCGGGCCCTCCCTAGCGTCGGGTCACGGCAGGTCGAGCACCTGGGCCCGGCGGTCCGCCGGGTTGAGGTGGTAGAGCAGCAGGAGCCGGGAGCCGTCGCCGGGCGCGCGGTGCACGTCGAGGAAGGTGCCGGGGCCCGCCGGGGTGACCATCGCGACCGGACCGGCGAGGCCGGACCGCACGGTGAGGGCCGGGTGCAGGACGTCCAGCGGGACGGTCGGACGGGTGCCGCGCAGGCCGATCGAGGAGAAGGAGTCGGCCGGGTCGGGCGTGCCGGAGGCGGCCACGCCGGTCCAGACCCCGTACCGGACGGTGCTGTGGCCGGGCCCGACGCCGGGCAGGGCGCCCAGCCGGACCGGGAGCACCACCACGTCGCTGTCCAGCAGCTCGGTGTCGGTGTCGCCCCAGCGGGCGTTCAGCGGCTGGACGTCGAGTTCGGCGCCGGTGCGGGCGTCCAGGGCCCGGGAGACCAGGACGTCGCTGCCGCGCAGCCGGTCGGCCTTGAGGATCACGTCGGTGACGCCGTCCCCGTCGGTGTCCAGCGACACCCGCACCCCGTACAGCCCGACCGGGGTGGCCGCGGGGGCCCACAGCCGGGCTCCCACGTACAGCAGGTCGGAGTCGGCGGCCGCGCCGACGGCCCGCAGGTCCGCGACCCGGTCGCCGGGGTGTTCGACGCAGAGTTCCTGGGGCGGCTCGGCCGACTCCCCGGCGTCCTCGGGCCGGACGCCCGCGCCGGGGCCGACGGCCTTGCCGTCGCCGGGTCGGCAGTCCGGCCAGCGGGCGCCCTCGCCGCCGAGGGCGAAGGCGCTGACCAGTCCGGGTGCCGCGCCCGGCGCGGCGCTGCCGCCGAGGGTGACCAGGGTGCCGTCCCGGGGGGTCCGGGCGGAGGCGGTGACGCCGAGGTCGCCGGTGGGGCGCGGGGCGGCGAACACCGGGACCCGCAGCTGCGGCAGGGCCCCGTCGGTGACCGGGCTGAGCAGCACGCGGCCGGACAGCTCGCCCCGGTAGCTGCGGGCCCGGCCGCCCTGCTCGGTGTCGATGGTCGGATCGGGCGTGCGCCCCAGCCGCCCCGGGACGGACAGCGTGACCCGCACCCGCGCGGTGCCGCCGGCCGGCACCTCCACCCGCGCCGGGCTCACCTCGAAGGCGGCGCCCGGCAGTTCGGTGGCGGCCGCGTAGCCGGTGCGGTAACTCAGCGGCGCGGAGGCGTGGTTGGCCAGCTCGATCTCGCGGACCAGGGCGGTCGGCCCGCCGACCTCGACCGGCCCGTAGGAGACCCCGACGCCGCCCGGCGCCGCGCCCTCCCCCGCCGCGTAGGCCACCACCGGGGTGCGGACCGCTCCGTCGACCCGGGCCCGCCCGGCGCCGGTGCGCTCGGGGCCGTAGACCGGCCCGCTGCGGTCGTCGCCCAGGTAGGTGTCCGTGCTGGTGTTCATCAGGGCGGCCTTGACCTGCTCGACCGGCCAGTCCGGGTGGGCGGCGCGGACCAGCGCGGCCAGTCCGGCGACGTGCGGGGTGGCCATCGAGGTGCCGTTCTCGCGCTGGCCGCCGGTGCCGCTGCCGACCAGGGCGGACCAGATGGTCTCCCCGGGGGCGGCGAGGTCGGGCTTGACCACGCCGGGCAGGCCGATGCCCCGGGAGGTGAAGTCGGTGAGGGTGTCGACCCGGGCCGGCTGGTTCCGCGCGACGGAGCCGTGCAGCGGATTGCCGGGCGCGGCGAGCCGGACCCGGACGTCGCCGTCGGCGGCGGCCTTCACCAGCCGTTCGCCGTCCGCGCGGCCGAGCAGGACGGCCGGGATCCGGTCGTTGCCGGAGATCTCGGCCAGGTGGTCGCTGTCCGCGGCGTAGAGCGCGCCGATCGCCCCGGCGTCGGCGGCGTGGTCGGCCCGCGGGCCGGAGTTGCAGGCCCGGTCGGGGTCGCGGGTGTTCCAGGTGAGCACCGCGATCCGGCCCTTGAGGCGCTGCTGGTCGGCCGCGCTGAACTCGGTGCAGCCGTCCGCCTGGTCGGCGGGCACGGCGAGCCCGCCGGTCACCTCGGTGGTGCTCCAGCCCTGGTAGCGCTCGCTCCAGTGGCCGGGGACGACCCCGGCCTGCGCGGTGGGGGCGAGCACGGTGATGCCGTCCACGTCGGCGTGCCCGTGCACGGAGGCGGCGACGGTGACCGCCCGCACGGCCGTGCCGGGGCTGCCGCCGATGCCGTACACGTCGCCCTCGTTGCCGGCCGCCGCGACCACCACGGTGCCCAGTTCGGCGAGCCGGTCGACGGCCAGCGCGTCGGCGTCGTCGGGGCTGCCGAAGCGGCTGCCGAGCGACAGGTTGACCACGTCGAGCCGGTCGCCGAGGTCGCCGTCGCCGTTCGGGTCGGCGGCCACGTCGAGGGCCTGGGCGAGCCGGTCGGTGGAGCCGTCGCAGCCGAACACCCGGATCGCGTAGAGCTGCGCGCCGGGGGCGGCGCCGGGGCCGATCCGGAACGAGGCCGGGTCGAGCCCGGGCCGGTACGGGCCGGCGTACGGGTGGCCGTCGGCGGTGACGCCGTACCCGGCGGCCGTCCCGGCGACGTGGGTGCCGTGCCCGTTGCGCACGCAGTCCAGCGGGTTGTCGCTGGGGTGCGGCACCGGCTGGTGGTTGGGGGCGGCCGGGTCGGGGTTGTAGTCGTCGCCGACCAGGTCCTTGCCGCCGACCACCTTGGCGTTGGGGAACAGCGCGGCCGGGGCGGGCTTGCCGCGCTCGACGGAGCGGAAGGCCTCCTCGGTGCCGGGGCCGCCGAAGTCGGCGTGGGTGTAGTCGATGCCGCTGTCGATGATGCCGATCCGTACGCCCCGGCCGGTGTTCCCGTCCGGCGCGGTGTCGCCCGACCAGACCTGGGGGGCTCCGGTCAGCGGGACGGAGTAGGCGTTGTCGCGCTGCTTGTTCACGATCGGGTGGACGGCCCGGACGCCGGGCAGCGCCCGCAGGGCGGGCAGCCGGTCGGCGGGGAGGCTGACCGCCAGGCCGGTGAGCAGGGTGCGGGTGCGGTAGAGCTCGCGGGCGGCGGGCGCCGACCGGTGGACGGCCCCGGCCAGCCGGTCGAGCGCGTCCCCGGCCCGGGAGCGCTGGGCGGCGCCCGCCCGGGCGGCCTCCCGGCGGACGGCGTCCGGCGAGCGCCGGGCCCGCCGGGCGCCGTCGGCGGCGCTGCGCCAGGCCGGTCCGGCCGCCTCGGTGTCGAGTTCGAGCAGGACGGAGGCCGTCCGGCCCGGTGGTCCTGCGCTGGGTGGCCCGGCGCTGGGCGGTCCGCCCGCGGCCGGGGTGGCGGCGAGCGCAGCTCCGGCGGCCAGCAGGACCAGGGTGAGGCCGATCCGGGCGACCGGTCGGCGGACGGGTGGCAGACGCACTGGTGGCTCTCCCCCGGGAGGGGGACTGATCCGCACGCCGTGTCGCAGACGCCCGCCCACGCGGACGTCGATCACCCTTCCGGGGGCCCCAAATTAGGATGATCGCGATGACGGGCGCGAGCGCCTTCCCTCGAACGGGTCCGGTTCGCACCCGATGGAGTGACGCAGCGTCAGCCCGGTCGGCTCAGTAGGCCGATCAACGCCGATCGGCGGTCCGGTCGGTGGCACCGACCGGCGGCACCGGCCGGCCGCGGCCGCGCTCAGCTGTGCCCGGTGGCGCCGCCGTTGTCCCGGCGGTCCAGCGAACGCTGCAGCGCGGCGGCGGCGAAGGGGTTCCGCTCGCTGGCCCGGCGGCGGCGCGGGGCGCGGACGGGGGTGGCGGCGGGGGCGGGGGTGGCGTGGCGGTCGGCGGTGGTGGGCATACCGGGCTCCTTGGAAGCGGCGCGCGGGCAAGCGCGGCAGGGGGTGGGAGAGGTACGCGCGGGGGCAGGGGTCGCCTGCCCGTGGGGGCGCACGCGCACACGGGCCGCACACCCTGGCTACAGGGGCGGCACACCGTATGGCCCTTCCACGGTACGACCCCGCCCCGGCCGTGTCTGCACGAATACTTGGATTTCCTAGTATCTGAGACGGCTGTCACCCGGGGGAACGCACCAGGGCCCGGGGGGGGGGGGCGGTGGGGAGGGGGGGGGGGGGGCGGCGGTCAGAGACAGTGGGGCGCCG